>NZ_CFHWAF010000074.1:12768-22926 GCF_984452065.1 Hoeflea sp.
CGGCATCATCTGACTGCGCCTGCTGTTCCCGATTGCTTTGACCGCCCGTCCCGAATGGCGATTTCTCATCCATCGCACACTTCAATTGCGCAAAATGTGAGAATCCTCACAAAGCCGGAAATCCCGGATATACATGCCGGAAAGGCAGAAAAACTTGCTGCATGCGCTGAACAATGACGCTAATCTTCATCCCGGAGTGTTGATCCAAGGTGAAATGGATGAAACCGGGTGCAAAAAACCTTCTGTATCTTGTCGATCTTCTTTCGGATCTGGACGTACGGCAACTCAACGAAATCGGCGAGCACTGCGAGTGGCTTCGCGTCGCCAGGGGACAGGAGGTCATCAGCCAGAACCAGCAAACGACCGATGTCTATTTCATCGTTGAAGGCAGCGTCGCGGCAAAGGGATATTCCGTTGAGGGCAAGGAAGTCACCTATGCGGAAATTTCCGCCGGTCAGGTCTTCGGAGAGTTCTCCGCCATCGACCGGCGACCGCGCTCGGCCGCTGTCGAAGCGCTTGAGGAGAGTTATCTGGCGCGTCTGGATTCAGCGCAGTTTCGCTCGCTCATCGTCGATTATCCGCCGCTTGGCCTGAAACTCGCGGAGCTGCTGGTCCGCAAGAACCGCAGCCTGACCGACCGGATGTTCGAATACAGCACCATGGCGGTTCACCAGCGGATCTGCACCGAATTGCTGCGCATGGTCGAAACCAGCGGCTCCGCAGGGCCCTATCTCATCGAGCCGGCACCCTCGCATTATCAGATCGCCACCAAGCTGAGCACCCATCGTGAAGCGGTCAGCAAGGAACTGGCGCGGCTGTCGAAACTCGGCATCGTCAACTCCGGCCGGCGCAGGATCGAGGTGCTTGACCTTGAGCGGCTGCGGCAGATGGCGCATGCCGGATTTCACTGACCCGGATGCTCCGGGCGACCGGCGCTTCGGTTCTGATTCTTCACGCTTTGTGACAATTCCCACAGCGAAAACCCACTGAAAGCGCCACTGTCGAATTGCATCGATTGGGGGACTTCGGATCGGGTTCACGCATTGTCCTGTGGGCCCAAACACAGACGATGCACCGGTCTGAAGGCTTGAAGTCCGTGCCGGTCAGCAGCCCGGCGCAACCGGCCGGAGCAGGTACACCCCCTGCTTTGGTCGACTCCCAAGCCTCTCCCATCCGCGTGATACTCCAGTCTTGCGCGGGTGGGAGCCGCTTGACGGCGGAGCGCGGATCGGCAGTGCCCGGGGCGGAGCGTAAGCCGGCCCAAGTATCGCCACTCTCATCGCCAATGGATTTCGAGAATAAAAACAATGCTGGTAGCATAGAACCGCGCAACTGCGGTGTTTGCTTTGCCGCCGCCTCATTTAGGGAGCTATCCATGGTCCGCCTTAACGCGTCTTGCCTGCTTCGCTTGAGCCTTGCCGCTCTTCTCGCATTGAGCGGAACAGGGCCCGGCCTCGCACAGACAGGCTCCGGCACCGGCCAGCAGAGCGAGACAGCCGCGGCGACGGCCGAACCCTGGCCGCGCAGCTATGAGACGCCGGCCGGTGCGGCCATGACGCTGCACCAGCCGCAGGTGACCGAGTGGAAGAACTTCACCGATATGACCGCGCTGATCGCGGGCGAATACAAGCCCAGAGGCAGCGAGGAGCCGGCGTACGGCGTCATCGAGGTCACCGCGAAGACGGCGGCCGATCGCGAGAGCGACGAGGTCACGCTGTCGGACCTGACGGTCGCCAACATCAATTTCTCCACCCTTACGCGCAACCAGCTGTCCGACGCGGCGCTTGAAATCGGCAAGCTTCTGCCGCCGGGGGTGCTCACCCTGTCACTGACACGCGTGACGGCAAGCCTGGCGAATTACGAGCGTCAGCAGGATGCGCCGGGCTTTGCGGCGGACGCGCCGGACATTTTCGTTTCCGAAAAACCCGCCATCCTGCTGCAGACCAACGGAAAGCCGACCACGGCCCCGGTCAAGGGCGTCAGCGGCCTGGAATTCGTCATCAACACGAACTGGGACCTGCTGGCGATGGGTGATCCGCCGACCTATTATCTGCGCGTCGACAAGAGCTGGCTTTCGTCGAGCGAAATCAACGGACCGTGGCAGGCCGTCAGCGAGCTGCCCGCGGAGTTTTCAAGACTGCCCGACGACGAGAACTGGAAGGAGGCGCGCGAGGCCATGCCGCCCGCGCCGCTCGCCGAAGACGCGGTGCCGGTCGTCTACTATTCGGACAAGCCGGCGGAGCTGATCGTCATGGACGGCGAACCGGCGTTGCAGGCGATCCCAGATACTGGCCTTGAATGGGTCTCGAACGCGAACACCGACCTGTTTCGCGACACCGCAAACGGCAACTGGTATTTCCTCACCTCCGGCCGCTGGTTCAGCGCGCAGAACCTGAACGGCCCGTGGTCGTTCGCTTCCGAGGACCTGCCGCAGGATTTTCGCAACATCCCCGACGGCGAACCCTACTCGGTCGTCCGCGCCTCCGTGCCCGGCACGTCGGAAAGCGAGGAGGCCCGGCTGTTGGCGTCGATCCCGACAACGGCGCGTGTCAGCCGCTCCGATGTAACGGTCGAGGTAACCTATTTCGGCGATCCGAAATTCGAGCGCATCGAGGGCACGGACATGTCCTATGCGGTCAACACCAACTTCACCGTGATCCTCGTCGGCGGCAAATATTTCGTCCTTCACAACGGGGTCTGGTTCATCGGCGACGAGCCGACCGGACCGTTCACCGTCGCCGACACGGTACCGGATGACATCTACACGATTCCCCCGTCTTCGCCGGTCTACAACGTGACCTATGTCCGCGTCTATGAGACGACGCCGGACGACGTCGTCTACGGATACACCTCCGGCTATCTGTGGGCTTTCCTTGCCTGGGGAACGCTCATTTACGGCACCGGCTATTATTATCCGCCCTACTGGGTCTATACGCCCGGCTATCCGCCCATCTACCGGCCGTGGCGCGTCACCTACGGTTCGGGCACCTATTACCTGTCGGGACGCGGTACGTTCACGGCCCATTACGGCCGTGCATACGGACCCTATGGCGGGATCGCCGCCGGAGGTATCTACAACCGGAATACGGGCGGCTATATCCGCGGCGCGCGCGCCTGGGGGCCTTACAATCAGGCCGGCTATATCGCCGTGCGCGGCCCGGACGGCAACCGCTACTGGGTCGCCGACGTCAACGGCAACATCTACAAATCCTGGGACCGCGGCGTCACCGCCAACAGCAGATGGTCGCGGGAAAATGCCGCGTCGGACACCGAGGGCCGCTGGCGCAAACGCGACAGCGGGCAAACCTCGCCGTCCCGCGGGCAGAACCTTCTCGCCGATCGCGACGGCAATGTCTTCCGCAAGGAAAACGGCAACTGGATGCAACACGACAAGGGCTCCTGGGAAAACATAAAGTCCGCGGTCGAACGCCGGGGCAACGCAAACGACCGTCCGGAACGTGTCAGGGAGCTGCGCCAGTCGCTCGACCGCCAGCAGTCCTCGCGCCAGCGCAGCGTGCAGCGGCTTGAATCGCGGCGCGACTCCTTTTCCGGAGGCCGCAGCGGCTTGCAGAGGCCGAGCACCCGCCGGTTCGAGCGGCGGCAGTGACAAACGGGCCGCACGCGGATGCATGCGTGCGGCACCTTCACGTTAAAATTGAAAATATAACTCCTCGGATGCAATGAATCCGGGCACGGATGTGATTTTGTGGGGTCGCACCGCGACCTCCTTGAAAATATCCACCGCCAATTGCCGGTTTTCCACAGCAAAATGGCACATTGTGCACCGACTTTGCTATTCTCTGGCCAGCAAACGGTGATGAAACCCGCGCCCGGCCAAAACGTCAAGGAGATCCTCGCCATGACGGATTATCAGGTCGCGATCATCGGCGGTGGACCGGCGGGACTATCCGCCGCCCTGACCCTGTCACGTTCGATGATGCGTACCATTATATTCGATTCCCCGTTGCCGCCGCGCAACGACGCGGCGCGGCATGTCGGTGGTTTTCCCGGCATGGATATGGCATCTCCGACACAGGTCCGCGAAAGAATTGCGGAGGAAATCAAGGGCTATGGCTACGCCCAGATAAAGTCGGCCGAGATTTCATCCGCCAAACCCGACGGCAACGGCTTCAGCCTCTCCACGCAGGGCGGCTCGCGTTTCCACGCCGAGCGGCTGTTGCTGACGACAGGTATGGTGGACATATTCCCGCCGATCGCCGGCCTCAACCGCCTATGGGGCACATCGGTCATCAACTGTCCGTTCTGTCAGGGATACGAGTTCGAGGGTCGTCCCTGGGGCGTATATGTCCACAGGCCGGAAATCCTTGCGGCGGCCGAAGTCTATCGCAACTGGACGCGCGATATCGTCCTGTTTGTCGATCCGCGAATTGAGGTTCCGGCCGAACGCGCAAGAGAGATCGAGGCTCTCGATATTCGCATTGTAAACGGGTCCATTGAAGCGTTGCAGTCCTCCCAGGGCGCGCTGAGCCAGGTGGTGCTTCGCGACGGCAAAAAGGTCGATCGCGAAGTGCTGCTTGTCTGGCCCCGCCAAAAACAGTGCGATCTTGTCGAATCCCTGGATCTTCCCTTGCGCGAGGGCGGATATGTGGAAATCGACGAGTGTTACCGGACCGGACGCAAAGGCATCTATGCGGCTGGCGATTTGACCTATGGAGGGCATCAGAACGCCAACACCGCGATCCATATGGGCAACATGGCGGCGGCCTGGCTGGTGTTCGACCTGTGTCAGACACAGGTACCGGAGCCCGCCTGAGCGATAGGGAGCCGGCGCCGAGCTGCTCCTTATCGCTCATGAGCCCGCCGCGCACCTGCTCCGACGCCGCCCTGTCGCCGGCCGGCGTCGGTTTATCTTGATTTTACGGTTGAAATCTGGGACTGCCAAGCGAGTTGTGATCTGAACCGCGGCAAAGCAAATCAATGGAGTCACGATGCAATACCGAATTCTTGGCCGCACCGGCATCGATGTTTCACGCCTGTGTTTCGGCACGATGTCTTTCGGCGGCGATGCGGATGCGAGAACCGCCGCATCCCTCTATGCGGCAAGCCGTGAACGGGGCATCAACTTCTTCGACTGCGCGCGTGTCTACAATGGCGGGCGGTCCGAGGAAATTCTCGGCGACCTGATCGCCGCCGAACGTGACGAGCTGGTGATTACGTCCAAGTTCGGATACCGCCAGCCCGGCAGCCCCAAGGCAAGCGGTGCAAGCCGCCGCCACGCCGTGCTTGCGGTGGAAGAAAGCCTGACGCGGCTCAAGACCGACCGGCTCGACATCCTTTTCATCCATCACTGGGACGCGGACACGCCGCTGGAGGAATCGCTGCGGGCGCTGGACGATCTCGTCTCGTCCGGCAAGGTCCTTTATCTCGGCGCGTCGAACTTCGCGGCCTGGCAGGTTGCCAAGGCGCTCGGGATTTCGGCCCGCAACGCCTGGGCCCGTTTCGACGTGATCCAGCCGATGTACAATCTGGTCAAGCGCCAGGCCGAGGTCGAGATCCTGCCGATGGCGCAGTCCGAGGAGCTCGGCGTCATAACCTACAGCCCGCTCGGCGGCGGACTGTTGACCGGCAAATATGCCGGTGGCGGCGCCAAGGGAACGGGCCGCCTCGCGGATGATTCGCGCTATGCCGCCCGGTACGGACAGGACTGGATGGCACAATCGGCCATCGCCTTCACTGAATTCGCCAAAGAAGAGGGGTATTCCCCCGTTTCACTCGCCATCGCCTGGGTGGCGGCCCATCCCGCGGTCACGGCGCCGATCATCGGCGGCCGCAGCGTCGAGCAGATCAAGCCAAGCCTCGATGCGCTCGAGATCGACATGACGCCTGAGCTTTATGAACGCATCGCGGCTCTGTCTCCGGCCCCGCCCCCGGCGACCGACCGGCTGGAGGAGGCAGGCAACTAGAGTGTGTCTGGCCTGGAGCCTATCGCGCCAGACCCTCGCTCTCGAGGCGGCGGACACAATCCGGTATGCGCTGCTGGAGCGCGCTGCCGACCTCGATGATGAGCCGGGGATCGTCCGCATGGGCCTCGAGCGCGTCGAAGAAGGCCCGCCAGCGGATGGTGCCGTCGCCGGGCAGCCAGTGCCGGTCGGCATGCGCGTCGGTATCCTGGATATGGACATGGGCAAGCCGATGCCCCGCGGCCTCGACAAAATAGTCAACGGGCGGGGCGCCGCCGGTGCTGTGCGCATGGCCCGTATCCAGCGAGACCTTCACCGCCTCGCTGTTGAAAGAGTCCGCAAGCACGCCGCGTTCACGGGGATCGATATCCTCGATATTCTCGATCACCAACACGCAGCCGATGGATTCGGCGCGGCGCACCGCCTCCTTCATGGTTGTGTGGCAGTGCTCGGTGATGCGGTCGCGCAAGCTCGGATCGTTGCCGAAATTGTTGTGCTGCCAGGATGTGAACGGGCTGTGCACCACCATATGGGTCGCGCCCAGCGCCTCGCAGACACCAAGCCCCTGAAGCAACCGCTTTTCCACGATCGCCTGAACCTCCGGATCGTTGCTGGCAACATCGAAACCGTAAAACGGCCCGTGAATGCCGACGCGACCGCGATAACCGTCAAGCAGCTTCTTGTATTCGTCGGCAATGGACTGCCAGTCGCCGTTGAGGAGTTGCGGCAAAACGAAATCCTGGATTTCGAGATCGCGGTCGCTGTCGAAGAGCCAGTCTTTCAGGCGCACGGCCTTACTGAGCGTCAGAGCCGCACCGACCACCGGCATGTCCTTTTGAACCTGATCCACATCATTCTCCTTTTCGCGATCCGCAAATCATCATCCTTCAGAACACGGATGTATGACAAGCGTGCAAACGTTCCGTATCCGCGGAACCGGGTTTGGGGCCGCAAATCACTCATACATTTAACATGTTCACCAATTTGACTGCCGGCGGGCGGGACCTATTTTCCGCGTTTCGGGCTATAGACGACACACATTGCGACGGGCCGCGCCGGAACCGCTTTCGGGATGGATTTGGACGCTGTGCGTCTGTAGTCTCGCCGGGCCTTAGACAGTCGTGCGTAGAGGAGGATTAGCGATGGACAATGCCGATTTCCGCACATGGTCGCACAGGGCCAGCGACTGGTCCGCCGACTATCGCGAGACGCTTTCAGACCGGCCGGTGCGCGCCCAGGTCAGGCCCGGCGACATCGCCAGACTGATCGCCGACGCCGCGCCGGAAAATCCGCAGGATATGGAAACCATCTTCGCCGATTTCGAGCGGATCGTTCCAGGCGGCATGACCCATTGGCAGCATCCGCGCTTCTTTGCCTATTTCAACAGCAATGCCGCGCCGGCCGCCGTGATCGCCGAACAGCTCGCCACCGCAATGGGCGCCCAGTGCATGCTGTGGCAGACATCGCCCGCGGCGACCGAACTCGAGGTCAAGATGGTCGACTGGCTACGCCAGGCGGTCGGTTTGCCGGACGGTTTCGGCGGCACGTTCCAGGACACCGCATCGACGGCGACCCTTTGCGCGGTTCTGACGATGCGCGAGCGCGCACTCGGATGGACGGGAAACAAGACCGGCCTGTTCGGTCAAAAGCCGCTGCGCGTCTATGCCTCGAAGGGCACGCACAGCTCGGTCGACAAGGCCATGTGGATTGCCGGTCTCGGTCAGGACAATCTTGTCCACATTCCCGTCGACGGGGACGGCGCGATACGAACCGATCTTCTTGCCGATGCCATCGCGGCCGACCGGCAGGCCGGCTACCGCCCCGCCGGACTGATCGCTTGCGTCGGCGGCACGTCGACGGGCGCGACCGATGACGTTGCGGCTCTGTGCGCTCTCGGACGGGAGAATGATCTCTATATTCACGTGGATGCCGCCTGGGCGGGCTCCGCCATGATCTGCCCCGAATTCCGCTCCCTGTGGCAGGGCGTGGACGAGGCCGACAGCATCGTCTTCAACCCGCATAAATGGCTGGGTGCGCCGATGGAGTGCTCCGCGCATTTTGTGCGCCGGCCGGAAGAACTGATCCGCACCCTCGCCATGCAGCCGGAATATCTCAAGACCTATGGTGAGGACGGCCTCATCAATTTCAGTGAATGGTCGGTCCAGCTCGGCCGCCGCTTCCGTGCGCTCAAAATCTGGTTCCTGCTGCGCGCCTATGGTCTGGAAGGCCTGCGCGGCCGCATCCGCAACCACGTCGCATGGTCGCAGGATCTCGCCGGGCGGATTGCTGCCGAGCCGGATTTCGAAATCACCAGCGCCCCGGTGCTCTCGCTGTTTTCGTTCCGTTACGCGCCGGCCGGTTTCGACGGCGATCTCGACGCGCTGAACAAGAACCTCGTCAATGCCATCAATGATGACGGCCGCATCTATCTCACCCAGACACTCCATGACGGCCGGCAGGTCATCCGTTTCACCGCCGGGTCCTTCGACATGCAGGAAAGCGATGCGGATATCGCCTACGACGTCATCTGCGGCATCGCCCGCGCGCTCGCGCGGGAACCCGCCTGATGCTGAGACGCAACCGGCTGATACGGCTGTTCTGGCTGGCGGGCGGTTTCACCAGCCTGACACTGGGCATTGCCGGGATCGCTCTGCCGCTCTTGCCGACGACGCCGTTTCTGCTGCTGGCCGCGTTCTGCTTCGCCCGCGGATCGCGCAAACTGCACCGCTGGCTGGTCGAGCATCCCCGCCTCGGCCCGCCGATCCGGGACTGGGAAACTTACCGCGCCATATCCAGACGCGGCAAAACACTTGCCATGATCGCCATCGTCGCGGTGTTCGTGATCAGCATCCTCGCCGGCGTCGCCACCTATGTGATCGCCATCCAGGCCGTGGTCCTCTCCGCCGTCAGCCTCTTCATCCTCACACGCCCGCATCCGCCGCATGAGCGGCGGTAGAGTGTTTTGTCCTCACGGTTGAGCGATATCTGTTTTCGCTCACGGCCGTACCGCCGCTGCGCGGCTGGCCTGCGCGGGCGCGCCGCATGAGCGGCGACGGCCAGTCGGCCTTGCGAAGCGCTCCGCGCTTCGAACTCTTTTCCCTCGCAAAGATATCATGGAAAAAGAACACGGTGCGCAGCACCGCAAGCGCGACCGCGCGTCGGGCCCCTTGGCCCGCCCCGTCCGGAGGTTAGCGGCAAAGCCGCGCTCAACCGTGAGGACAAAATATCAGTGAAAATTCCGCCCCTTCGGCAGGATGCGGCGGGCGGCTGACAGATGCTGATTGCCGACCGTACGCAATTGCGGGGCCTGTTCGACAAGATGGTGAATGCGTGAGGCGGGTTTCTGGTGCTGCCTCGGGTCCATCGGTTCGCGCTTGACCTCGTCGGCCCGCGCCAGCCCGTCGACGGGCGTATCGGCATCGGAAAGGCCCGACAGCAGCGGCGTCAGATCCTCAAGCTGTCGGGCGACCACATGGATCACCCCGTCCTGCGATTGCAACGGTCCGCGAACGCCGATGAACCGGCTGCCGATGACGATGGTCCGGTAGCGCTCGAAGACCTTCGGCCAGACGATGGCGTTGGCGACGCCCGTCTCGTCCTCCAGTGTTTCGAAGACGACGCCCTTTGCCGAGCCCGGCCGCTGGCGAACGAGAACCAGCCCGGCGACGGAGACAAAGCGGCCGGCGCGGATACCCGGCAGGCTGGCGGTCTGCACGTAACCGGCCTTTTTCAGCCTCTCGCGCACAAAGGCCACCGGATGCGCCTTGAGCGAAAAGGACAGGCTGCGGTAATCGTTGATCACCTGTTCGCCGAGCGGCATGGGCGGCAGATGCACCTCCGGTTCGCATTGCAGCGACTTCGCATCGGCAATCGCGAAGAGGGGCAGGCGTTCGGCCGCGCCCAGCGGATCGAGCGCCCGGACCGCCCAGATCGCATCGCGCCGCGACAGCCCGATGGAGGAAAAGGCGTCCGCATCCGCAAGCTTTTCCATCGCCCGGCGCGACAGGCCGGAGCGCATCCACAGATCGCGCACGCTGTCATAGCCCTCGCCACGATTGTCGGTCAGGAGCGCCGCATCCTCCTCGCCGAAACCCTTGACCCGGTGCAGGCCGAGCCGCACGGCGCATCTGTTCTTCACCACATCGCTCATGTCAGAATAGCGCGGCGCAAGCGGTATTTTCACCACGTCATTTTCCTCCAGCGTCGACAGCCGGTCGGAATGGTTGATATCGACGGG
>NZ_CFHWAF010000075.1:0-1332 GCF_984452065.1 Hoeflea sp.
GAGGAATTGTGCGAATCCGAGCCGCCACGCAGGATCACCGCATTGCCGGCCTTCAGGCAAAGGGCGCCGGCGTCGGCGGTAACGTTCGGCCGGCTCTCATAGATGACGCCGATGACGCCGAGCGGGGTGCGTACGCGTTCGATCCGCAAGCCGTTGGGCCGTTTCCATTGCGCGATGACGTCGCCGACCGGATCGTTGAGAGCGGCAATCGCCCGGATGCCGTCGGCCATGGCGGCGATGCGGCCGGCGTCCAGCTTGAGCCGGTCGAGGAACGATGCCGCCATATCGGAGGCGGACGCCTTTTCCATGTCGATGGCGTTGGCGGCGAGGATCGCGTCGCCCGCAGCCATGATCGCGTCGGCCATTGCGTTGAGTGCCGTGTTTTTCTGTTCTGCGGAAGCGATGGCCAGCGGGCCGCTGGCGGCGCGGGCATTGCGGCCAAGCTCCGCCATGACAGCGGCTATGTCCGTTTCCTTCGCAACGTCATCAAGCATTCGATCGCTCCTGTCGCCTCTACGCGTCTTCATTCGGGGCTATTTGTGCCCCTGTCAACACCATGTCGTCACGGTGAACCATGGCGGCCCGGCCCGAATAGCCCAGAATTTCAGCGATTTCGGACGATTTGCGCCCGGCGATCAGCGAGGCTTCGTCTGATCCGTAAGCCGCGAGCCCGCGCGCGAACTCGTAACCGGCGAGATTGCAAATGGCGACCGTGTCGCCGCGCAGGAACGTGCCGGCGACCTTTCGCACACCGGCCGGCAAAAGGCTCTTTCCGGATTTGAGCGCAGTTTCGGCGCCCGGATCGACAAAGAAACGCCCTCCGGGATCGATCTGTCCGGCAATCCATGTCTTGCGTGCCGTGACGGGAGACGCGCTGGGCTCGAACAGGCTGTGACGGGCGTCCTCGTCGATGGCGCGCAGCGGATGGTCGCGCTTGCCCGAGGCGATGATCATGGCGCAGCCGGCCTTTGTGGCGATGCGCCCGGCCTCGATCTTGGTCTTCATGCCGCCGCGCGAGAGTTCGGAGCCGGCATCGCCCGCCATGGCGTCGATATCAGGCGTTATCTCCGGGATATGATGCATGAAGCCGGCATCCGGATTGGTGTCGGGCGGCGCGGTGTAGAGCCCGTCGACGTCGGAAAGCAGCACCAGCAGGTCGGCGGCGGCCATGCTCGCCACGCGCGCGGCCAGGCGGTCATTGTCGCCATAGCGGATTTCGTTGGTCGCGACGCTGTCATTTTCGTTGATGACCGGTACGGCGCCGGCCGCCAGGAGCTGCTCGATCGTCGCCCGGGCGTTGAGATAACGGCGGCGCTCGCGCGTATCGTCCAG
>NZ_CFHWAF010000075.1:1342-22387 GCF_984452065.1 Hoeflea sp.
AGTGTCAGCAGGATCTGGCCGGCGACGAGGCCCTGTCGCGACAGCGCGTCGGACCAGGCCCTGGCAAGGGCGATCTGGCCGATGGAGGCGACGGCCTGGCTTTCCTCGAGCTTCAGGCTGCCGCCGGCATGGCCGAGACTGGTTCCCTGCATGACGGTGCGGCCGAGGGCGATGGAGCCCGACGAGACGATGATGACGTCGCAGCCGGCTTTCCTCAGCGCCGCGATATCAAGGCAGAGCGTTTCGACCCAATGGTTCCGCAGCCCGTCCTTGCGGTCGACCAGCAGGGCGGAGCCGATCTTTATGGCGATGCGGCGGTAGCTCTTGAGGCGGGTGCTGTGCATCACGTGCTCCAGTCCCGCGACCCTTCGGCGGCGCTTTTTTCCCGCCCGGCGTTCCTGTCCTTGTCGATGACGGCCGCCAGCGTCCGCAGTGCCGCCGTCATGCCCTGGCCCGAAACGGCGGACAGGACCAGGGGCGCGCGCCCGCAGGCGCTCTCAAGCTCGCCCGCGAGCGCTGCCTGCAATTCATCGTCAAGCGTGTCGGCCTGCGACAGGGCGACGATCTCCGGCTTTTCGCCAAGTCCGTGGCCATAGGCCTCGAGTTCGCCGCGCACGGTCCGGTAGGCGTCCGCGACATCCGTTTCCTGCGCCGACACCAGATGGAGGAGGACCCGTGTGCGTTCGACATGGCCGAGGAAGCGGTCACCGATGCCGGACCCCTGATGGGCGCCTTCGATGAGCCCGGGAATGTCGGCAATGATGAATTCCGCGCCGTCGACGCTGGCGACACCGAGATTGGGGTGGAGTGTGGTGAACGGATAGTCGGCGATCTTCGGACGGGCGCGGGTGACGCTGGACAGGAAGGTGGATTTTCCGGCGTTGGGGAGGCCGACGAGCCCGGCATCGGCAATCAGTTTCAGCTGCAGCCAGACGGTTTTTTCAATGCCGGGCAGGCCGGGATTGGCGTGGCGCGGCGCCTGGTTGGTGGAGGATTTGAAGTGGGCGTTGCCGAAGCCGCCATTGCCGCCGGCGGCAAGGCGGAAGCGCTGGCCCTCGTCGACAAGGTCGCAGATCAGGGTCTCGTTGTCCTCCTCGAAAATCTGCGTGCCGACGGGCACTTTCATGACCTTGTCCGGGCCGGCGGCCCCGGTGCGGTTGCGGCCCATGCCGTGCATGCCGGTCTTGGCCTTGAAATGCTGCTGATAGCGATAGTCGATCAGCGTGTTGAGGCCGTGGACGGCCTCGGCCCAGACATCGCCGCCGCGGCCGCCATCGCCGCCGTCCGGCCCGCCGAACTCGATATATTTCTCGCGGCGGAACGAGACCGAGCCCGCGCCGCCGTCGCCTGAGCGGATATAGACCTTTGCCTGGTCGAGAAACTTCATCTGTCAGCTATCCGCCTGCCATCGCGTTGGTTTTGTCGGCCATACGGATAATGCCCGCCTGGCTGGAGGTCAAAGGCAATCGTCGCAATCGGCATTCGCTCATGTTTTGACCCGTTCTTGAAAAAGACAGGCCCGCGGCGTTCACCGCGGGCCATCGTTTCATGCAGCCGCCCAGCTGCGCAGGGAAATCCACGTCTTGCGGTCCAGGCGGTACCATTCGACGGGAACCGCGCTGCCGAGCGCCAGCGATTTTGCCATTCCCGTTCCCTGGAACTGAAAACCGCATTTGTGGATCACCCGCCGCGAGGCGAGGTTGGTGACGCGGCAGCGCACGTCGATGCAATCGATGCTGCGGGTGCGGAACGCCATGTCGATGACCGCGTGGGCGGCCTCGGTGGCATAGCCGTTGCCCCAATGGGGCTCGCCGATCCAGTAGCCTAATTCAAGCGTCGCCGGATCGTCCTGCGGCTCGATCCCGCAGCACCCCAGAAAGCGCCCGTCATCGGCATTCGTCACCGCATAGATGCACTTGCCAATCGCGCCTGTCTTGGAGCGGCGGATAAAATCCGCAGCGTCCTTGCGGGTGTAGGGATGCGGCATGCGCGACACCATCGTTGCGACCCGGGCATTGTTGGCGAGACAGGTAAGGGCATCCGTGTCCTCGATATGCGGGGTGCGCAAGACGAGCCTTTCGGTGACGAGGACAGGGCAGCCCCCTCGTTCGTTGTGGCTCTCGTCGTCCTGACTGTCCGTTTCCATTTTCAGTCCTCCAGTTGCAAATGAAAAGGGGAGACGGTGTCCCATCTCCCCTGACAACTGTTGGCCTGAAATGTTTCAGCCGGGTCGATGAGACGCCGGCTGTCCCCACCGGCTATTCCGCTGCTTGCGCAAGCGGCATTACGGACACGTAGCAGCGGCCGTTGGCTTTTGTTCGGAACACCACATTGCCTTCGACTGTCGCGAAGATCGTGTGATCCTTGCCGAGGCCGACGCCCTGTCCCGGGTGCCATTTCGTGCCGCGCTGGCGCACGATAATGTTGCCCGGAATCACGGCTTCGCCGCCGAATTTCTTCACGCCGAGGCGTTTGGATTCCGAATCGCGTCCGTTGCGCGACGAACCGCCAGCTTTCTTGTGTGCCATTGGTCTACTCCTTTACCCCGAACCCGTTACTTCGCTTCGTCGGCCAGGGCCTTGGCCTGACCGATCCAGTCGTCGCGCTCGATGCGGCCCTTGAAGTTCAGGGCCTCGTCGAGCTTGGCGATGTCATCCTTCGAAAAAGCCGCGATCTGCGCATACTGCGTCACGCCGAAGGCATGCAGCTTCTTCTCAAGGACCGGACCGACGCCCGATATCTTCTTCAGATCGTCCGCGTCGCCCTTGGGTGCCGAGAAGATCGCGGCCGGCTCTTCCTTGGCGGCTTTCGCCTTGGGTGCGGCCTTGGGCTTCTCGGCGGCCTTCGCCTTGTCTTCCGCCTTCGCCTTCGGAGCCGTTTCGGTCTTCTTGGCTTCGGCTTTCTTCGGGGCGGCCGCCTTCTTCTTCGGCTTGGCGCCACCCGTCAGGATTTCCGAGATGCGGATCGTGGTCTCCTGCTGACGATGACCGCGGGTCCGCTTGGAGTTCTGGCGGCGGCGCTTCTTGAAGGCGATCACCTTGCGGGCCCGACCCTGCTCGACAACCTCGGCGGTGACCAGCGCACCGTCCACAAAGGGCTTGCCGATGGTTGCATCGGCGCCTTCGCCGACCATCAGAACTTCCGTAAACTCAACCATGTCACCGGCATTGCCGGCGAGCTTCTCGACCTTCAACAGGTCGTCGGCGGCGACAGTGTACTGCTTTCCGCCGGTTTTGATGACTGCGAACATTTTTGTGCCTTTCGCCGTTCGGTCCGGCTTGCATCGGTCGCCCGCGCAGCCGTCTTTTTATCAGTCGTTTGCAAGCTGTCGCCAAACCACGCCGAGGGTCGTAACCGCGACCTTCAGATGCCATTTGGCGGGTTTTCCCGGAGCTGTGTTGTGTGAACCTCGGTTCCACAAAAACAGATGGCGCAAGTCGCCTTACGCCATGGATGATTGCGGGATACGGGAAAGCACTTGCCAAGTCAAGGCGCGGGCGCCGTTTTTTCGCCTCGCCGAAGGTTCGATTTTCACACTGTGTCCGCTTTGCCGCAGCCGGCATGCCGATGCGTCTCATCGAGGATGAAAACGCCCTTGTCTTGCGCCGCCCGAATGGGTAAGACAGCGCCCGCATATGATTGTGCCGATCACGACGCGGAGAGGTGGCTGAGTGGTTGAAAGCACCGCATTCGAAATGCGGCATACGGGCAACCGTATCGGGGGTTCGAATCCCTTCCTCTCCGCCATTCGCCGACTGTCCATACCGGTCACATGGTTTACACCAGCTCTGGTTCGAAGCGGTTTGGTGCCGGTTCGACGCGGCCCTCATTGGCATGAGATGGACTGTCCGTGAGGTCAGGGTCTTTCCGCATCGCTGACAATCGGTGCATGGTTCACAAGTATTCTAAAAAAGACTTGCCATAGGAACGACGATCAAGCTAGTTACTGTAACGTAATAACATTACTTGGCTGGAGATTGACCTTTGACCGATATGCGACTGCCTGTAACCGTGTTATCCGGCTTTCTTGGTGCCGGAAAAACCACATTGCTCAACGAGGTGCTGAACAACCGCGAGGGGCTTCGCGTCGCCGTCATCGTCAATGACATGTCCGAGGTCAATATCGATGCGGATCTGGTGCGGGCCGGCGGCGCCGAGTTGAGCAAGACCGACGAAACGCTGGTTGAAATGTCAAACGGGTGTATCTGCTGCACCCTGCGGGACGATTTGCTGATGGAAGTCCGGCGGCTCGCCGAAGAGCGCAAGTTCGATTATCTGCTGATTGAATCGACCGGCATTTCCGAACCTCTGCCCGTGGCGGCCACCTTCGATTTCAGGGATCAGGAGGGACACAGCCTCTCTGATGTCGCGCGTCTGGACACGATGGTGACGGTGGTGGACGCGGTCAATCTCCTGAAGGACTATTCAAGCCATGATTTTCTGAGCGACCGCGGCGAAACCCTCGGGGACGAGGACAAACGCACGCTTGTTCATCTCCTGACGGACCAGATCGAATTCGCCGATATCGTCGTTCTCAACAAGGTCAGCACGGCTGAGCCGGGACAGGTGGACGCGGCCCGCAAGATCATCCGCAGCCTGAACGCGGACGCGAAGATCATCGAAACCGACTATTCCAGGATCGCTGCAAAGGACATTCTGAATACCGGGCTGTTCGACTTTGAAAAGGCCCATGAGCATCCCCATTGGGCCAAGGAGCTCTACGGTTTTGCGGATCATGTCCCGGAAACAGAGGAATACGGCGTTGCCTCCTATGTGTACCGGGCGCGCCGGCCATTCGATCCGCAGAAAATCCACGCCTTCCTGAACGCTCCACTGCCCGGGGTCATTCGTGCCAAGGGGCACTTCTGGCTTGCCACCCGGCCGGACTGGGTTGCCGAATTTTCCCTGGCCGGCGCCTTGTCCAGCGTCAGCCCCATCGGCACATGGTGGGCTTCGGTGCCGCGCGGCCGCTGGCCTGACGACGATCGTTTCCGGTCCTACATCAAGAGCCTTTGGGTCGACCCGTTCGGGGACCGGCGCCAGGAACTCGTGTTCATCGGCTCCGGCATCGACTGGCCGGCCGTCAAGAACGGGCTGGACAACTGCCTGATCGGGCAGGACGCCGGAGACGATCTGACGGCATTCGCACAACTGCCCGACCCGTTCTCGCCATGGCACAGGGGAGAACAGGCGGCATGAGCCGCTTGCTCGCCGGTCACGGCCACGATCATGCGGAAGCGAAACGGCCGGTCGGCCGGCGGCGGCAAGCGCAGGATGTTGTCATCGGCCGTGAGGCCGAGATCCTTGCCGATGTCGCCGCTCCGGGTGTGGCTGCCGCGATCTGGCAAAGACATCCCGATGCGTCTTTCCAGACCTGGCTCGACCGCCTTCCGGCCGAACGACTCCCAAGTCTGCGCATCACGGTGCCCGTCCAGCTTGCGGAAAAGGCCGTCCAAACCGCGTGCAGCATCGCAAAGATGCCGCCGGGACGGGAACGGACAATGCTTGCCGGCGATGTCGGAGCGCTGGCTCTGATTTACGGCCGGGTGATGAAAACCGGCCGTGTCCGAATACGGCTCGACGTTTCGAACGGGGTCATGTGTCCGCAGTTTCATCTCGACAATGTGCCCGCCCGCCTGCTTTGTACCTATCGCGGGCCGGGAACCCAATATGTTCCGGAGGTTCACCGGGAGAATTCCGACCGGATCAGAACGATGAACACCGGCGCGGTGGGGCTGTTTCGAGGCGCACAATGGAATTCCGATGAGCGCTCTTGTCTCCTTCACCGTTCGCCGGCTGCGCAACCGGATTGCGGACCGCGTCTGCTCCTGGTCATGGACACGGCAAGCTGAACACGCTGCCGATAGCGGCCGTGGGCTGTATCAGGCGCAGCTCCTGGAGGCCATTGCACCCGGTTTGCGGTCCCCGAGACGCTGCTCGAAGTCGTTTGCCAGATCCGCAACGGTGATCGCCGCAAAGCGGTTCTTCAGAAGGGCCTCCGCCTCGCTCAGGGCTTGCGCCATGCGCGCGTCGACCGCCTGTTCGACAAGGCATTCGGGTTGTTCGCTATCGGGGCCGATATTGAAGAGGGGCGGCTCGCCGATCGCCGTGTAAATGTCGAGGAGCGTGATTTCGGCGAGGCTTTTGGTCAGTGTCCAGCCGCCGCCATGACCTTTTTCCGATTTGACAAGACCTCTTTCCCGCAGGCCGGACATCATGCGGCGCACGACGACCGGATTGGTTCCGAGCATTCTGGAGATCTGCTCCGACGTCGGCTGCCGCACATGCCTGTCCATATGGATCAGGACGTGCAGGATGCGGGACATTCGGCTGTCACGGGGCATGATGTTTTCCTCCGGCTCCTCCGTTACAGTTTAGCGCCGCGGGTTCCATGTAACAATCAGTGTTTTTTGAGTTGACTCCGTACAGGATTTTCATGTAACTCTGAATGATACGAAATCAGGAGGCGCGTATGCGTTTTGATGTCCTCATTGTCGGAGGAAGCCTTGCCGGTCAGGCGGCAGCGCTGCAGCTTGCACGCGCAAGGCGGCGCGTTCTGGTTCTGGATGCGGGCCGGCCACGCAACCGCTTTGCGCGTTCGTCGCACGGGTTTCTTGGCCAGGACGGGATGCCGCCCGCAGATATGATCTCCACATTCTCAGGGCAGCTGGGCCGGTATGAAACGGTCGTGCGGAAAAGCGGCGAGGCCGTCGATGTTTCCGTCACCGATGGGTTTTTTCGGATCGCGCAGGACGACGGCGCGGAGGTCTTCGGGCGTCGGCTGATCCTCGCCAGCGGCCTTCGCGACAGGCTGCCGTCCATTCCTGGCCTTGAGGAACGCTGGGGCGTCAGCGTCCTCCATTGCCCCTACTGCCACGGCTACGAGTTGAACCAGGGTCCGGTCGGTGTTCTGGGCGAGGGTGAACTGGCCTTTCACCAGGCGATGCTCGTTCCGGACTGGGGTCCGACCACCCTGTTCATCCAAGGTCCGATGACACTCACGGAGGATCAGGTAAGCGCACTCACCGACAGAGGAGTGACCATCGAAAGAACCCCCGTTGCGGAACTCCTCGGAAACGGCCCGGCGCTTGAAGCCGTCCGTCTGGCCGATGACAGGACGGTTCAGTTGGCCGGTTTGTTCCTGGCACCGAAAACCGAAATTGCAGGGAACCTCGCCACCGGCCTCGGCTGCGCCCTGGAGAATGGCCCGACCGGTCCGTTCATTGCGGTGGACGGCCGTCAGCAAACATCGGTGCCGGGGGTCTTTGCGGCAGGCGATGTGGCGGCGCTCATGTCGAACGCAACGCTGTCGGCGGCGAGCGGCGTAAAAGCGGCTGCGGCCGCCCATCATTCCCTCATCTTCGGTGCAGCGGAGGCCGCGTAGATCATGTCACAGGGCGTCAGGGCATCCGGCAAGACCGCCGAAGAATTCTGGGAAGACATCTACCGTAACGCCTCGCCGAAATCCCGCGGCCGGCCGGGCATTGTTCTGGAGCGGTTCGCGAAGGCTCTGTCGCCCGGACACGCTCTCGACATGGGCTGCGCCAAGGGAGACGATGCGGTCTGGCTGGCGCGGTGCGGGTGGACGGTCGTCGCGGCCGACATCTCGTCAACCGGTCTCGGATATGCCGCCGACAATGCCCGCAGGGCGGGCGTGTCGGATCGCATTTCATTCGAACGGCACGATCTTGCCAAGAGCTTTCCGGACGGACGCTTCGATCTTGTGCTGGCGAGTTTTTTCCATTCCCCGACCGCGCTCCCGCGGGCGGACATTTTCAGGCGCGGCGCCGCATCGATCGTCTCGGGCGGCCATCTTCTGATCGTCGAGCACGGATCCCGCGCGCCCTGGTCCTGGGCTGCGCCCGATACGCAATATCCGACGGCGGAAGAAGCGTTCCTGAAGCTCGGTTTCGAACCGGAAACCTTCGAGGCCGTTTATATCGACTCCGTCGAACGCGTCTGGCGCGGCCCCGGCGGCCAGGAAGCGAGCGTGCGCGACAATGTCATTTTCCTGCGCCGTTTTTGAAGTGCGATCATGAACCGGCGGGGCGCTTCCTGCGCATCACGCGCATCGATGCGGTTTACGATCGCGCAGCCCTCATCGCGCTTCCGCCCCGGTCAAGGAACAGATATGCGCGGCACCTGTTTGACCTGGCCGGTGGCGCCCGTCAGTTGCTGATCACCCTCGACTATGACCAGACGCAAATGGACGGGCCCCCGTTTTCAGTGCCCGAAGAAGAAATCGGTGTGCTTTACGGTGACCGGTATCGTTACGAATTGCTGGCCAGCCGGGAAATCACCGGGCCGCTCTCACAGCGATGCAGCGGCAATGAGAATGCGTGGCTGCTCGAGCCTTCTTGATACAGCCTTTCTCCGTCCGGGCATCTATGCGTCCGCGGCGCTGTTTTCCTCCCTCGGCCCCCTGACGATACGGTCGATCAGGCCCCAGTCGAGGGCCTCTTCCGCCGTCATGAAGTGGTCCCGGTCGAGCGCGCGTTCGGCGTCCTCATAGGTGCGGCCGCAGCGTTCGGCGTAAAGCCGTGTGATGCGCTTCTTGGTGTTCTGGATTTCCTCGGCATGAATGGCAATGTCCGACGCCTGGCCCTGATAGCCGCCGGAAGGCTGGTGGATGAGCATATTGGCGTTCGGAAGCGCGGCGCGCTGACCCGGCTCGCCCGCCATCAGCAGGAAAGATCCCATGGATCGGGCGGTGCCCATGCATAATGTATGCACCGGCGCGCGGATGTGATGCATGGTGTCGAACATCGCGAAACCGCTGGTCACGATGCCGCCGGGAGAGTTGATGTAAAGGTTGATCGGCTTCTTCGGGTTTTCCGATTCCAGATAGAGGAGTTGGGCGCATACGAGTGCGGAGACGGCATCATTCACCTCGCCGTTGAGAAAGATGATGCGCTCGCGCAGCAGGCGTGAATAAATGTCGAAGGACCGTTCTCCGATACTGGATTGTTCAACGACCATGGGGACGAGTTGCATCGCTTCGCGCATCGGCGAACTCCAATCTTCACATTGTGTTTTAAGAAGACCCTGTCGGCCGCCTCAGGCGGCAAGCATCAGCGGTTGACCGTTGCCGTTCGCGGCTTGCGGCCTTCGCGCAGGCTGCCGGTCAGCGATCTCGTGGATGATCCTCAGCGCGGTCCCGCCGGACTGATTGGGCGCGATCTGGAAGGTCACGACGCTTTCAAGGAACGGCGGTTCGTCATCGCGCATCCTGTAGCTGACTTCCTCTCCCGGCTTCGCCGACACGATCTGTGAGGAATCCGGGCCGGCGTCGGCGAACCATTGTGTCCTGTATTCATCCAGGCTGATGGCGCGCCAGACCTTTTCCGGTTCGGCGTCAAGGTCGTATTCCTGCACCAGCTTTTCGGTCTCGGGCTTTTTCATCAGTCCATGTCCTTCAGCAAATCCTTCAATGCATCGACGCGGGCGGGCCAGTAATTGCGGTATTTCCGCAGCCAGCGGGCGATGTGGGCCAAGCCTTCCGGGTCGACCTCATACATGACGAACCGGCCCTGGCGCTCCTCGCGCACCAGCCTTGCCGCACGCAGCACGGACAGGTGCTGGGACATGGCCGGCTGGCTGATCGCCATGCCCTCGCGCAGCGCACTCGCATTGCTGCCGCCGCTTGCCAGTTTCTCAAAGATGGCCCGGCGCGTGGGATCGCCCAGCGCCTTGAAGATATCGTTCTCGATCATGCCAATACATAAGCGCAAACTTATGTGATTCGCAAGTGGTATGATGACGGATCCGGAAAATGCCGGTCTGAACGACAGGATCCTACGTTGCGATCAGGTCGCGGTGCCGGTCCATGAAGCGGTCAATCTCCGCCTTGCTCGGGGAGGTTCCGGTATAGGTCTCGATATAGGCAGGCATGCGATTGACACGGGTAATCAGAGGTTCCTCGACCATCATCGAGATATAGCCGATCTGCGTATAGTAGATCGTGTGTGAGCGCACATCGGCCTGAGCCCCGGTGTAGCCATACCGTGTGAACATGCCGCTGATCGCCCTTATGCGGTCGCGGTCGGTGTTTTCGAGCCGCGTCTTCAATTCCGGCGCCGCCTGGGCCCAGTTGCGGATGGCGAAATCCAGCCGCGCATCGAAGAGGTTTTGATCGATCCAGCAATCGAAGAGGTTGAACACCGCCTCGGTTATGGTCGCCGCATATCGCTCGCAGCGGTCGATCAGGTTTCCGGTGTTCTTTTGTTCCCAGCGCCGCACGAGGGCCGCCAGAAGGGCGTCCCGGTCTTCGAAATGCCAATAGAAGCTTGTGCGCGAAAGGCCGAGCGCCTTGGCCAGCGGCATGATCTTGACCGCGTCCACGCCGGAGCGGATCAGCATGTCGTAGGCGGCATCCAGCCAGAGGTCTTCCGATCCCCGCCAGCCTCTCGTTTTATGCGCAACAATGTCATCCATGGCGGCCTGATAACATCCGGTGGCGCCTTAAGGCAAATAAATCGACACTCATGTACATAATATTGACACATATGTCGATTTTTGTTTCCATCATTATCGAGGTCGAGAGGCGTCATCGGGAGGAAGCGGCACATGCCACAGGCGGAAGGGTCTTTGCAAAAAGGCTTGGACGGCGGGCAGGCCGCTCGCAGATCACGCGGATCCGGCAACAGGAGCCGCCTGTCGCGACGGGCGGCGCGGGCGAGTGGCCCAGGACAGAACACGCATCTGGCCGTGCCTTTCATCACGCGCAAGGTTCCGCCGCAGGACCTCCTGTCGGAAGATGCGCTGGT
Organism: Hoeflea sp.; assembly: GCF_984452065.1. NCBI lineage: Bacteria > Pseudomonadati > Pseudomonadota > Alphaproteobacteria > Hyphomicrobiales > Rhizobiaceae > Hoeflea > Hoeflea sp. The sequence goes on from NZ_CFHWAF010000075.1 coordinate 12,109, forward strand.
CAAAATCGAGAACGCGGCCGACCGTATCCTGGCCGAAATAGGTATCGAATTCCGCGAGGACAGCGAGACGGTCGAATTATTCCGGGCTGCCGGCGGAACGGTATCGTCCGTTAGTGCCGACGCCTGGAACATCCGCTTCGAGCCGGGCATGATCCGCGAGATCCTGAAGACCGCGCCGCCGCGTTTCACCCAGCATGCACGCAATCCGCTGAACTCGGTCGACATCGGGGGCGACGCGGTTGTGCTCGCACCGGCCTACGGTTCGCCCTTTGTCATGGACCTCGATCAAGGGCGGCGTTACGGCACGATCGAGGATTTCCGCAATTTCATCAAGCTCGCCCAGTCGAGCCCCTGGCTGCATCATTCCGGCGGCACGATCTGCGAGCCCACCGATATTCCCGTCAACAAGCGTCACCTCGATATGGTCTATGCCCATATGCGCTATTCGGACCGGGCGTTTTTAGGGTCGGTCACCGCGCCGGAGCGCGCTGCCGACAGTGTCGAGATGTGCCGCATTCTCTTCGGCGCCGACTTTGTCGATGCACACTGCGTCATCATGGGCAATTTCAATGCGACGTCGCCGCTCGTCTGGGACGGCGTGTCGACCGAGGGCATCCGCACCTATGCGGCCGCCGGCCAGGGCAGCATTCACGTCCCGTTTCTGCTCGGCGGCGCCGTCTCGCCGGTCACCATGGCCGGCATGGTTGCGCAGGGCCTTGCCGAATCGATGGTCGGCTGCGCGCTCACCCAGCTTGTCAGGCCCGGCGCGCCGGCCATCCTCGCTTCGTTCCTTGCATCCATGTCGTTGCGGTCCGGCAGCCCGACCTTCGGCACGCCGGAACCGGCGCTCGGCAGTCTCGTCATGGGACAACTGGCGCGGCGCCTGGACCTGCCGCTGCGCTGCGCCGGCAATTTCTCGACCTCGAAACTGCCCGATGCCCAGGCGATGACGCAATCGGTCCTGTCGATGATGTCGGCCATTCAGTGCGGCGCCCATTACATCCTGCATTCCGCCGGGTTCCTCGACGGGCTGCTGTCGATGTCCTACGAGAAATTCGTTCTCGATACCGATCTTTGCGCCGCGCTCCACGGCTATCTGGCAGGCCTGACGGTGGATGAGGACACGCTTGGTATCGAAGCGCTCGCGGAAGGCGGTCCCGGCAAACATCTTTTCAGCACGGCGCACACGCTGCGGCATTATGAGACCGCCTATTGGGACAGCGCCCTCAATGACGATCAGCCGTTCGAGACCTGGTTCGAACAGGGTGAGGAAAATGCCATGGCGCGGGCCAACCGGTCATGGAAACAGACGCTGGAAACCTATCAGGCGCCGCCGATCGACGAGGCGGTGGACGATGCCCTGAAAGACTTCATCGCCGCCCGCAAATCCTCGATGGAAGACCGTTGGTATTGATGGCGGCAAGCAGGGAAAGCAATAGATGATATCCGACCCCTTGTTGCAGCCCTATCAGCTCAAGCATCTGACGCTGAAAAATCGGGTGATGATCACCAGCCATGAACCGGCCTATCCCGAGGACGGCATGCCGAAGGAGCGATACCGGGCCTATCACGAGGAGCGGGCGCGGGCCGGTGTCGCCCTGACCATGACCGCCGGATCGGCGGCGGTCTCGAAGGACAGCCCGCCGGTGTTCAACAATGTCCTTGCCTATAAGGACGAGGTCGTGCCGTGGATCCGGGACCTCACCGATGCCTGTCACGATCACGGCTGCGCGGTGATGATCCAGCTCACCCATCTCGGCCGCCGAACGGGGTGGAACAAGGGCGACTGGCTGCCGTCGGTCTCGTCTTCGCGGCACCGCGAGCCGGCGCATCGCGCCTTTCCCAAGCTGATCGAGGACTGGGACATCAAGCGCATCATCGGCGACTTTGCCGATGCCGCCGAACGCATGAATGCCGGCGGCATGGACGGGATTGAACTGCAGGTCTACGGCCATCTGCTCGACCAGTTCTGGTCGCCGCTGTCCAATGATCTCGACGGTCCCTACGGCGCCGACACGCTGGAAAACCGCCTGCGCTTTCCGCTGGATGTGCTGGCGGCCGTGCGCGCGCGGGTCGGTGACGATTTCATCGTCGGTTTCCGCTATACGGCTGACGAGACGCAGACGGGCGGCATCACAGCCGAAGAAGGCATCGAGATTTCAAAAAGGCTCGCGGCGACGGGCCAGGTTGATTTCCTCAATGTGATCCGCGGCCGCATTCATACCGATCCGGCGATGACCGATGTCATCCCGGTGCAGGGCATGCGCAACGCGCCGCATCTGGATTTTGCCGGCGCGGTCAGGAAGGCGACCGGCATGCCGGTGTTCCATGCCGCCAAAATTCCCGATATCGCCACGGCACGGCATGCGATATCCTCGGGGCTTCTCGACATGGTCGGCATGACGCGCGCGCATATCGCCGATCCGCATCTGGTGAAGAAGGTCATGGAAGGCCGCGAGGACGATATCCGCCCCTGCGTCGGCGCCACCTATTGTCTCGACCGGATCTATCAGGCCGGCGAGGCGCTGTGCATGCACAATGCGGCAACCGGCCGCGAACTGACCATGCCGCACGAGATCGCGCAAGCCGAGACGAAACGAAAGATCGTTATCGTCGGTGCCGGACCGGGCGGACTGGAAGCGGCCCGCGTGGCCGCCGAGCGCGGTCATGACGTGGTCGTTTTCGAAGCCGCGCCGGACCCCGGCGGCCAGGTCCGGCTGACCGCGCAATCGCCAAGGCGGCGGGAGATGATCTCGATCATCGACTGGCGCATGAGCCAGTGCACCGCGCGGGGCGTGGTGTTTCATTTCAACAGCTGGGCGCAGACCGATGACATCACCGCGGAAGACCCGGACGTCGTGATCATCGCCACCGGCGGCATGCCCAACACGCGGCTTTTCGAACAGTCGGACGAGCAGGAAAACGTGGTGACGAGCTGGGACATCATTTCCGGCGACGTCAAGCCCGCAGGCACGGTGCTGATTTACGACGAAAGCGGCGATCATCCGGGGCTTCAGGCTGCCGAAATCGCGGCCGTCGCGGGATCGAAGGTGGAAGTCATGACGCCCGACCGCGTCTTTGCTCCCGACATCATGGGCATGAACCTCGTGCCCTATATGCGCGCCCTGCAGGACAAGGATGTGACATTCACGGTGGCCCGCCGGCTGCTGGATGTGCGGCGCGACGGCAACAAGCTGGCCGCCCTGATCGGAACGGATTATTCCGACCATAGGCTTGAAGCGCGCTACGATCAGGTGGTGCTCAACTACGGCACGCTGCCGCTGGATGAGCTCTATTTCGAACTCAAATCGATGAGTTCGAACCTTGGTGCCGTCGACTATGACGCGCTGATCGAGGGGCGGCCGCAGGATTTGCAGCGCAACGGCGAGGGCGCATTTCTGCTTTTCCGGATCGGCGATGCGGTGTCGGCCCGCAACACCCATGCCGCGATCTACGACGCCCTGCGGCTGGTGAAGGACCTTTGAGCGCCTTCCGGCATATCTTCAGGCCGGCGCAGCTGCGCCACAAAACGTTGCGCAACCGCGTCGTCTTCGGCGCGCATACCACCAATATGGCGCAGGACGGCTATCCCGGGCCGCAGCACACCGAGTATTATCGCGAGCGGGCGATCGGCGGGGCCGGGATGATCGTGGTCGAGCCGGTTCCGGTGCATGCGGCAGCGGTACTGACACGGGGATTACAATGTCCATATTCCGGGACTGTCCAAGTCGGCTCTCGTTAAAAAACCGTCGCGACGGGATCGATGTCGACGATGATATGATCGAACGTCTTCGCGCGCTTGCCGCGGGCTAAATATTTGATCCCATGGTCTGCAGCCAGCCGTGAAAAACCGGGCCATGGCCGTGGCCGACGCTCAGTGTGTGGCCGTGCCTGATGGCACCGCGCAGATAGGCCCTTGCCGTGCATACCGCTTCAAACAGGGTCCCGCATCCGGGCAGACGCGTTGCGATCGCGGATGAAAGCGTGCAGCCGGTTCCGTGGGTGTTTGGCGTGTCGATCCGTTCGTCCTCGAACCAGTACGGGCGTTTGCCCGTCTCGGCCAGAACATCGCGGCACATGGGTCCCTTCAGATGCCCGCCCTTCAGCAAGACGGATCGCGGGCCGAGCGTGTGAAGCCGCTGTGCGGCGTCCGCCATATCGAGATGGTTTTTCGGAGCGCTGCATCCCAGAAGTTCACCGGCCTCCGGAATATTCGGCGTCAGAATATCGGCCATCGGCACAAGCTCGGTCTTCAGGGCGTTGATGGCGTCGGGTGCGATCAGCCGCGCACCGCTTGTCGCGACACAGACCGGATCGAGCACCACCGGCACATCTTCGAGATGACGCAGGCATCCGGCGACCGTGCGAATGATTTCGGCATTTGCCAGCATGCCGATCTTCACCGCGTCGATACGGACATCCTCGGCGACGGTCATGATCTGCCGTTCGACGAATTGTGCCGGAACCTCGTGAATGCCGGTGACGCCCTTGGTGTTCTGGGCCGTCAGCGCCGTGATGACGGCCATGCCGTAACCGCCGTTTGCCTGGATGGTCTTCAGATCGGCCTGGATGCCGGCGCCGCCGGACGGGTCGGAACCGGCAATGGCCAGAATATTCGCAACAGTCACGGGCGGCTCAACTCCCTTCGCCGGCATTATCCGAATCAGGTTCAACGGGTTTGATCTCAGCCTTTCGGCACCCCGGTTCCCCGCACTCCACCCCGGCATTGCCGCTATGTCAAGCAACCACTGCTTTATTGTCCCGCTGTCTTGAAATTTTCGCAGTTTCCTGCGTTGCTTGCACAGCATCCGTGATGGGAGAATGAGATGTTGAAGCCCCTTGGAACCATTGCTGTTCTTGTTGCCGGCCTGGCTGCCGCGTCAACGGCGCTGGCGGCGGAAACGCGCCGCATCGAGACGGTCGACAATGCCGACTATTACGGGTTCGATCTGCGGGCCGAGAAGGACGTCACGCTGGACGAATGCAAGTCCATCTGCCTCTCCGACGGGGATTGCCGCGCCTTTACCTTCAACACCAGGGCATAATGGTGTTTCCTGAAATCCGATTTCAACCTGCTCGAGCCGTTTGAGGGCGCGGTGGCGGGCAGGATTGTCACGGGTCCGGACGGAGCCGATATCGGCGCACCGCCGGACCTTTCCTTTCTCGGTCGGGGCCTTTTCACGGAGGCCGCTCAGAAAAGATCCGAACTCACTGCCCGCCGCTATTCCGAGATCGGCCTTGCCTCAGCGGTGGCCGCCGGACGGAACGCACTGGCGGACGGCAATCCGGCTGCGGCAGTCGAATCATTCGGCGTTGCCATCAGCATCGATCCGGACGATGTCGATTTGTGGTTGAACCTTTCCCATGCCGCGCTGAACACCCTCTACGCCGGAAGCCGGAACGATTATTCGCTGCAGCGCACCGCGACCTCGGCGGCGCTGAATGCCTATGAACTTTCGCGCAACGCCCCGCAGCGCGCGCAGGCGCTCGATCTTCTGGCCAGGGCGCTGGAAGTGCGCCAGCAGTTCCGGCCCGCGCTGGAGGCCTACAAGGAGAGCCTTGCACTGGTGGATTCGCCGCGCGTGCGGGCCGATTTTCAGGATCTTCGGTCCAGAAAGGGTTTTCGTGTCGTTGAACATACGGTCGATGCCGACAGCGCCACCGCGCGCCTTTGCGTCCGGTTTTCCGATCCGCTCATGCCGGCTGGCGTCGACTATGCGTCCTATGTGAGCCTGGACGGGCGCGCGGGACGCGACGTGACCGCCAAGGGCCAGGAGATCTGCGTCGGCGGTCTCGATCACGGCAAGACCTACCGGTTGACGCTGAGGTCCGGCTTGCCGGCGGAAATCGGCGAGATCCTTGAAGCGCCGGTGACGATCAGCGCCTATGTCCGCGACCGCGCGCCGAGCGTGCGTTTCGACGGCGACCGTTTTGTGCTTCCGGGCGCCGGGCGCAAGGGCGTTCCCGTCGTCAGCATCAATACGGATGCGGTGGAGCTTGAACTCTATCGCATCGGCGACCGGTCCCTGGCGCCTGTCATGGCCAGGTCGCGGTTCCTGCGCCAGCTCGATGCCTATGATGCCGACACGATCCGCCAGGAACTGGGTGAGAAGGTCTGGCAGGGATCGCTGGAGACCGGAAACGAGCTTAACCGCGAGACCGTGACCAGCTTTCCGGTGGACGAGGCGCTGCCGGAACGCAGACCGGGCGTCTATGTCATCATGGCGCGTGTCGCCGGCGAGCGGCTGGACAATTGGCAAAGCCGGGCCACGCAATGGCTGGTCGTGTCCGATATCGGTCTTTCGACCTTCTCGGGAAGCGACGGGCTGCATGTCTTCGCCCGTTCGCTGGATACGGCTCAATCGCTTGCGGATGCGGAGCTGACCCTCATCGCCCGCAACAATGAAATATTGGGGCGCGCGGCGACGGACAGCGACGGGCGCGCTCATTTTGCCGCCGGGCTGATGCGCGGCAAGGCCGGGCTGGAGCCGGCGGTCCTGACGGTTCGAGGCGGGGACGGCGATTTTGTCTTCCTTGATTTGTCGCGCGCCGGTTTCGATTTGTCCGACCGCGGCGTATCGGGCCGGGCCGCGCCGGGACCGCTCGACGTCTATGCGTGGCTCGACCGGGGCATTTACCGTGCCGGCGAAACGGTTCATCTGTCGGCGCTGTTGCGTGACGATGCGGCGCTCGCGGTCGCCAACCTGCCGCTGACCTTCACCATCGTGCGGCCCGACGGCAAGGAGGAGCGGCGCGTCGTGCGAACCGGCGGACCGGTGGGCGGCTATCAGTTCGACCTCGATCTGCCCGCCAACGCCATGCAGGGCGCATGGACGATCCGTTCGCTTGCCGGAACCGGCGGTGCGGCGCTGAGCGAAACCCGGTTTCTGGTCGAGGATTTCCGTCCCGACCGGATCGCCGTGGACATCGTTTTGCCGAAGACCCCGCTTGCGGTCGGTGAAATCGAGAAAGCGGAAATCGACGGGCGTTTCCTTTACGGCGCACCGGCGGCCGGGCTGTCGGCCGATGCCGAACTGAAGCTCAAATCGGTGCGCACCCGGCCCGCCTTTCCGGGCTATGTTTTTGGTCTGGCGGACGAGGCCGCGGTCGAGACACAGCTTGATCTCGCAAGTGTCCAGGTGCTCGACGCAAAGGGCAAGAGCACGGTGGACCTCTTCCTGCGGATCCTGCCGGCGACAACCCATCCGCTCGAAGCCGACCTGACGGTTCGGCTGCGCGAGGGCGGTGGCCGCGCGGTTGAGAAGACCGGTACGATGCGGGTGCGGCCCGAAACCATGATGATCGGCGTCAAGCCGGGTTTCCAGGGCGGCCAGGTGGGCGAGAACGCAACGGCCAGCTTCCAGGTGATTGCCGCCGCACCGGACGGGGCGGTGCTGGCGGACGACAGTCTCAAATGGTCGCTGTTGCAGATCGAGCGTGACTATCAATGGTATCGCGAGGGCAATAGCTGGCGCTACGAACCGGTCGAGTATACGAAGCAGATCCGCGACGGCGTGGTGTCGTCACGTCCTGAAACGCCGGGCGAGATCGACGTGGCCGTCGACTGGGGGCGCTACAGGCTGGTTGTCGAAACGGACAGGCAGGGCGGTCCGGCGACAAGCGTCGATTTCGATTCCGGCTGGCATGTCAGCACAGCCTCCACCGAATCGCCCGACGGGCTCGAAGTGGCGCTTGACCGTGAGCGCTACAGCGCCGGCGGGACGGCGAAGCTGAAGATCACACCGCGGTTTGCCGGCGAGGCCCTGATCACGGTTTCGAATGAACGGCTGCATGATGCCTTCACCGTGACGGTCCCGGCCGAGGGCACGGTGGTCGATATTCCGGTCAAGGACGGCTGGGGCGCCGGCGCCTATGTGACGGCGACGCTGATCATGCCGGGCGACCGGGCCGAAAGCCGCCTGCCGGCCCGCGCGGTCGGGGTCAAGTGGCTGGCGGTCGATCCCGGAGAGCGGGCGCTTGCCGTCTCGCTCGATTTGCCGGAAAAGATACAGCCGAATACGCGGCTCGATATACCGGTTACGGTGACGGGCGCCGGCAAGAAGGCACGGATCACGCTGGCCGCCGTCGATGTCGGTATTCTCAACCTGACCGCCTATCGGGCACCCGAGCCGCAAGACTGGTATTTCGGTCAGCGGCGCATGGGGGTTGAACTGCGTGACCTCTACGGCCGGCTGATCGACGGATCGCAGGGCGTGACCGGACGGTTGCGGACAGGCGGCGACGGGCCGGGCATGGCGATCAAGGGCAGTCCGCCACGCGAGAAGCTGGTGGCGCTTTTTTCCGGCATTGTCGAGACCGATGCCGATGGAAAGGCGACGGTTTCATTCGATATTCCGCAGTTCAACGGCACGCTGAAACTGATGGCCGTTGCCTGGACCGAGGAGGGCGTCGGGCAGGCACAGAAGGATCTCATCGTCCGCGACCCGGTTGTCGTTACCGCCAGCCTGCCGCAGTTCCTGGCGCCCGGTGACAGGTCGCTCCTGCGTTTCGACATCGCCAATACCGACGGGCCGAACGGGGCCTATTCCGTATCGCTCGATGCGGGTGCGGCCCTGTCAATTTCGCCGGCGGATGTGCCCGACACAATAAGTCTTGCAAAGGGTGCGAAAAGGACTTTGGTGGTCGGCGTCAATGCGGGTAAGCCGTCACAGGCCGAGGTTGCGCTGCGCCTGGTCGGGTCCGACGGCACGGCGGTCGAGAACCGGCAGAGCATCAATGTCCGGCCGGCGACGCTCCCGGTGACGACGCGGCTTGAGCTGCCGCTTGCCGCCAATGGCGGGTCGGCCCTGGTGGATGCGGAGCTCTTTGCCGCGAACTATCTTGACGGTGCACGTGTGAGTGTCGGCGTTTCGCGATCGGATTTCGATGTGCCGGGGCTGCTGATGTCGCTCGACCGGTATCCCTATGGCTGCGCCGAGCAGACGACGAGTCGGGCATTGCCGCTTCTTTATCTCAGCGAGCTCGACGCAGCGGCGTCGCTGATCGGCGAAGCCGGTCTGCGGGGCAGGATCCAGGACTCCATCGCCCTGGTCCTGTCCTATCAGTCGGCCAGCGGCAGTTTCGGCCTGTGGGGACCGGGCGGCGGCGATCTGTGGCTCGACGCCTATGTGACCGATTTCCTGACCCGCGCGCTTGAGCGTGATTACACGGTGCCGCAGCAGTCGATGCGTATTGCGCTCGACAATCTGCAGAGCGTGCTCTCATACACCAACAGCGTCGCCGACGACGGCGACGGTATCGCCTATGCGCTCTACGTTCTGGCGCGCAACAAGCGGGCCTCGGCGGGCGACCTGCGCTACTACGCCGATGCTCAGCTCGACGGGTTCCGCACGCCGATGGCGCGCGCGCAGATCGCGGCGGCCCTGGCGCTCTACGGCGATGTCGAACGGGCACAGCGGGCCTTTGCGTCCGCCTACCGGCTCGCGGACGGCGGCGCATCGGGCGATTTGCGGCGCACCGATTACGGCTCGCCGCTGCGCGACGATGCGGCATTGCTTGCCCTGGCCGGCGAGAGCCGCCCCGCTTCGCCGCTGTTCGGCGATATGGTGCGGCTTGTTTCGAGCCGGCAGGCGCAAACGCCGGCGCGGACCACACAGGAGCAGGCCTGGATGCTGCTGGCGGCCCGGGCGGTACAGGACCGGGAGAACACGCTTCGGCTGGAGCTCAACGGCGAGACCGTTGACGGTGCGCTGAGCCGCACGGTGAGCGGCGCCTCCCTCATGTCCTCTCCGCTTCGGCTGCGCAACAACGGAGCGGAGGCTTTGACCGCGATTGTCACGACGGTGGCGGCACCGGTCCAGCCGCCGCAGGCCGGTGGACAGGGCTTTACCATCTCCCGCAGCTATTACGATATGGGCGGCAAGGAGATATCAATCGAAACGATCGGGCAGAACAGCCGTTTTGTCGTGGTCCTGACCGTCGAGCAGACCACCGATCTGCCGGCGCAGATCGTGATCACCGACCTTCTGCCGGCGGGTGTCGAGATCGACAATCCGCGCATCGTTCAAAGCGCGGCGCTTTCGGCATTCTCATGGCTTGGCGACACGGCGCCGGCCCATACCGAGTTTCACAGCGATCGCTTCGCGGCGGCGTTCCAGACCAACGGCTCGAACACCGGGCCGATCCGCGTTGCCTATGTGGCGCGTGCCGCGATCCCCGGAACCTACGCGCTGCCGGCGGCCCAGGGGGAAGATATGTACCGGCCTGAAGTTGTCGCCCGCACGGGTGCCCGGTGGATGACCGTGCGCGGCGCGGACCA
>NZ_CFHWAF010000076.1:0-17245 GCF_984452065.1 Hoeflea sp.
AATGCGCCGTAGTGTCGGCCACTTCAAGCATTTCGCAACGACGACCAGGGGCAAATCCGGACAAACCGGCACAAAGGTTAAAGGGACACGACAGCCTTACATAATCCACACACTTTCTGCTTCTGGCGCTTGCAAGATCGAGCAACTCGGGTTGCAATGCGACTCAACACTGCCGCGACCGCTATGCTTGCTGGAAATGCGTGCGGCAGGAGAGCGGCGGCCTGCCGCATTTTGCGGGATATCTGGAGAATGGACAAAAGCCCGGACGCATTTCGTACCATCAGTGAAGTGGCGGACGAACTCGACCTGCCGCAGCACGTTTTGCGTTTCTGGGAGACGCGCTTCAATCAGATCAAACCGATGAAGCGCGGCGGAGGCCGCCGCTACTACAGACCCGACGATGTCGACCTTTTGAAGGGCATTCGTCATCTGCTTTACGACCAGGGCTATACGATCAAGGGCGTCCAGAAACTTCTGAAGCAGAACGGCTCGAAATTTGCCGTTGCGATCGGCTCCGGCGAGGTCACCGCCGCCGAGGCGCTGGCGTCTTTCACCAAGCAGGAGACGCCCGAACCCGCAGTCTCCGAGGATCAGGCCGCGGCAAACGATGGCGATCCCGATGGCGATCAGATTGTCGGGCACGCCAAATTGCCCGGTGGCCGTTTCTTCGGTATCGGAGAAGCATCGGCCAAAGACGGCGAGGGCTCCCCGATGGCGAAGGACGACAAGGAACTCCTTCAGGAGGCGCTCTACGATCTGCTTGAGTGCAAGCGATTGCTCGACCAGGTGCGCTGAGTGCGCTGACAGCAGGCGGGCCGTTATTCCATCACCTTTAGAGGATTTAGGTCTGGTTGCCATGCGCGCATCGGGTCAAGCGCGTGGCGTGTCTATTGACTCATTTAACTATTTATTCTAGTTCTAGAATAATGAAGGGAGAGATCACCAATGCGGAATATGCTGTCCTCGGTCTTTTGCTCGAGCGACCGTGCCACGGCTACGATCTCGACCGCATTATTGAAGAACGCGGTATGCGTGAATGGACGGAACTGGCCTTTTCGTCGATCTATTTCATCCTGGGCAAGCTGGAAAAGCGCGGTCTTGCGGAGAGCAGGCCGGACCCGGACAAGAAGACGCGCAAGATCCATTACCCGACAAAAGCGGCGGGACCGGTGTTCCGGCAGGCAACCCTGCGCGCCCTGTCAGAACCACACAATCTCTATCCCTCGGTCCTGCTTGGCCTTGCCAACTGGCCGGGCGTCGATCAGCCGGAGGCGCTGGCCGTACTGGAACGCAGGCGCGATGCCCTGGCCGCGATTGCATCACGTGTCGCCGCGAAACGGGACGCGGCACCGCGACTGCCGCCCCATGTCGAGGCGCTGTTCGACTACAGCACTTCGCAACTGAACGCCGAACTTGAATGGCTCGAACGCACGATGAAACTGCTTGGAGGCGACAATGGAAAAGATTGATTTCAAGAAAACCATGAAAGAGTGTTTTGCACCGTCCTCAAAGGATTTCAGCCTCATTGATGTCCCGCCGCTGCAGTTCCTCATGATCGACGGAACGGGCAGTCCGGGTGAGGATGCGTCGAGCGAATATATGCAGGCGCTTGCCGCGCTTTATCCGATGGCTTTCAAACTCAAATTCCTTTCAAAACAGCGTCTCGAGCGGGATTATGTCGTGCCGCCGCTGCAGGCCTTGTGGTGGGCCGACGACATGAGCGTTTTTGTTTCCGGTGACAAGGACCAGTGGAAATGGACGGTCATGATTATGCAGCCGGACTGGATAAATGCGGACCATGTCAGCGAGATCAACGAGAAGGTTGCTGCAAAGGATGACCTGCCGGCCCTGAAAAAGCTGCGCCTTGAAACCTACCATGAAGGCAAGGCGGTTCAGATCATGCACATCGGCCCTTATTCCGAAGAGGGACCGACACTTCAACGGCTCCATCAGGAATACCTGCCGCAGAACGGCTTGGTCGAGAGTGGCCATCATCACGAGATTTACATCGGTGATCCGCGAAAAACCGCGCCGGAGAAACTGAAAACGGTGCTGCGGCAGCCGGTTCGTCCGGCTTGATGCGGGTGGTCGCCAGCCGATCATTGTGGCGAAGCCGCTCGCAGCGCTTTATAAGGCGGGCATGCAGATCGATGAAATTGCCGGTTTCACGCCGGCAAAGGGCAGCATAAATTCCAAGAACCCGGCAGCCGGCCGGCTGGGGCCACGTGTGGTCATCGCGGTGCTTGTCCTCATCGCTGTTCTGGGTCTGACGGGCGTCTTCTGGGTTTCACAGCAGATGGCCCTTGCCGGAGAAGAGCGCCGGTCCCTCGACCGCATGTCCCTTTACCTTTCGACATTGACCTCCGCTCTTGAGGAGCATCAGCACCTGCCTTTTATCCTGTCCTGGGATCCGCTGGTCATCGGCGCCGTTGAGGGCGACGATACGGGGGAGTTGAACAGGCGGCTTGAAAGCTTTGCCGAACAGGCAGGCATCGACGCCATTTATCTGATGGACCCCGACGGACTGACGATCGCGGCGTCAAACTGGAACGAGACACCGACCTTTGTGGGAAAGAACTACGGCTTCCGGCCCTATTTCAAGGAGGCCTTGTCGGGTGGACGCGGCGTGTTTTTTGCCATCGGCGCAACCACGCAGGAACCCGGCTTTTTCATTTCCGAGCCGGTCCATGCTTCATCCGGGCATATTGCGGGCGTGATTGCTCTCAAGGTTGATCTGACGCCTCTGACCCGCGCCTGGCGCGAGGGCGGCGAAACCCTTCTGGCCACTGATCCGCGCGGCGTCGTCATACTGGCTTCCAATCCGGAATGGACCTATCGCACCCTTGAGCCGCTTTCCGACGAGGTCCGGGCGGATATCGCCGAAGAGCGCCAGTTCGGCAGCGAGCCGCTTGAGCCGCTCAATTATGCGGTTTCGCGCGATCATACTGCGTCAATCGAAGGGCGGCGCTATCTGCAGACAGTTGGCGATGTCGGCCATCTCGGCTGGCGCCTGCATTATCTCGCATCGCTGGAACCAGTTTATGCGCAGGCCCGCCAGTCGCTTGTTCTGGCCGCCACGGTGCTTTCTCTGATGGCCGTCGCGGTTCTTCTGGTGCGCACAAGACGCGTGCGCAGCGCTCTCTTTGCATCCCAGGAGCAGCGGCGAAGCCTGCAGGTCATAAACCGCAAACTCGAGGATGAAATCGAGGAGCGCCGCGCCGCGGAACGGCGTCTCGAACAGGCCCAAAAGGAACTCAGACAGGTCAGCAAGCTCGCCGCGCTCGGTCAGTTGTCGGCTTCGGTGACCCACGAACTCGGCCAGCCGATCGCCGCCATGCGCAATTATCTGGCCGCCGCGGAGCTTCCGGGCAGCGGCATAGCCGGCGAGGCGAGGGACCTCGTCGATCAGTTGAACGCGATCACGGCCCGTATGGAGCACATCACCGGGCAATTGAGGTTTTTTGCCCATCGTCAGACCGAAAAACTGGTTCATTTCGATCTGCGCGACGTTATCGGTGCGGCAACCGGCATGATGCAGGCCGATCTTGCGTCGGAAAAAATCGCGCTTGAGACGCAACTGCCGGACGGGCCGGTCCGCGTCTTCGGCGATATGTTTCGTATCGAGCAGGTTCTGGTCAACATGATGCGCAACGCCAGGGACGCGGTAACCGGCTGCCCTGCGCCGAAAATCTCGATCAGGCTCGCCTGCGACGAAAGGCACGCGCGGCTCAGTGTGTGCGACAACGGTCCCGGATTGACCGAAGAGGCGCTGACACACGCCGAGGACCCGTTTTTTACAACCAAGGCTTCCGGCGTCGGAATGGGACTGGGTCTTTCCATCTCCGCGGCCATCCTGAAAGACCATGATGGGCACATGATGTTTGCCAATCAACCGGATGGCGGCGCTGTTTTCACCATGATCCTGCCGCTGGCGGACAAGGAGCAGGCTGATGTGAAGGTCGATGCGGAAGCAGTCTAGAATTTTTGTCATCGACGATGATCGCACCATGCGTGAATCGCTCTCGCACCTGCTTGGCCGGGCAGGCTTCGAGGTGTCCGTCTTCTTCCGGGGCGCCGATGCCGCAACGGCGCTGTCCCGCGATCTTCCCGATGCGGTGGTGACCGACATGAAGATGCCGGGTCTCAGCGGGATGGACCTTCTGGATCATATCCGCGACGAACAGCCGGATGTGCCGGTGATCCTGATTTCGGCGCACGCGGATGTGCCCCTGGCCGTGGAGGCGATGGGCAAGGGGGCCTTCAGCTTTCTTGAAAAGCCCTTCGATCCGGGCCGGCTTATCAGGGTGCTCAACCACGCGGTGGAAAAGCGCCGGCTGGTGCGCGACAACCGCAATCTGCGCGCCCGGCTGACGGACCTTTCGGGGCTGGATCGCGTGCTCCTGGGCGAGACCGGGGCGATGCGGGGTTTGCGCATGCAGATCCTCGATCTTGCGGCCGCGCAGATGCCGGTCCTGCTGATCGGGGAAACCGGGACAGGCAAGGACGTGGCGGCACGCGCGCTCCATGATCTCGGCGAGCGGGCCGGCGCCGCTTTCGTGGCGGTAAACTGCGCGGTTTTCACCTCGGGCGATTTCGCCCGCGCGATGTTCGGCGGAGCGGCCGACGAGCCCGGCTACTTTACGCTGGCGGACGGCGGCACGCTGTTCCTGGACGAGGTGGACGCGCTGTCGGCCGACCAGCAGAGCGCGCTCCTGCGCGTTCTTGAAACCGGTGAATGCATCGCTGCCGGATCGAATTCCATCCGCAGGGTGGACGTGCGTGTCATCTCGTCGAGCAGCAACGACCTTCAGGGCAAAGCCGGTGACGGGCACATGCGCCCTGATCTCCTTTACCGTCTCAATGCGGCAACCATCGTCCTGCCGCCGCTTGTCAGGCGCAAGGACGACATTGTACTGTTGTTCTCGCATTTCCTCCAGCTCTTTGCCCGTACCTATGAGGTCCCGGCGCCGGATCTTTCGGCCGAGGATATCGCCGCGCTCTTGTCGCATGACTGGCCCGGCAATGTGCGTGAATTGAGAAACGCGGCCGAAAGACGGGTTCTGGCGGCGCGGCGCGGCGGCGGCTCGGTTGCGGACGCCATCGCGCCCGCCGCGGATTTCGACGGTCTTCCCGACACGTTGAGGGAAGCGGTCGCGGCTTTTGAGCGGCGCCTGATCGGCAAGGCGTTGATCGCCCATGGCGGGCGCATGGATGCGGTGGCCGAGGCTTTGGGCATCGGCCGGCGCACCCTGAATGAAAAGATGGTCAAATTGAACCTGGACCGGTCGGATTTTATTGGATAGTCGAGCAAATCGCGGCCCGTTTCTTTGCACATGGTCACCCGACGGCCTACATTCCGGTGATCGCGGCACAGACAGGAGGCGCATATGAAGAGACTCGCCGGTTCCGGCCGTGTCAGCCTCACTGTTCTCCTTTCCACCGCGATCGGAACGCTTATCCTGCTATCCGTCGGCATTGTCCTTTTCATCACGGCCGGAGCCAATTTCCGCAACACGCTGGAACTTCTGCGCGAATCCGGTGAGTTGACCATGTCCAATCTGGAAACCCGCCTGCGCGATTATGTCGAGCCAGCCGGAGCGCTTGCCGAATATGTCGCGACCCTCGTGGAAAAGGGTGAGATCGACATGTCCGACAAGGAGCAGTTGCGCGACACGCTGCTCGGCACCCTCGGACCGTCGCCGCAGGTGTCCGGCGTCGTCATCTGGGACAGGGAGCAGTTCCCGGTCGTTGCCCTGGAAGATCTCGACGGATCGATCCAGACAATCCGGCCGGGCGTTCGCGACGAACTCGGACTGACGCAAGCGGATGCGCCGTCCGAACCCACCTGGAGCGCGCCGGCCTCCGTGGACGGCGTGACCTATATCGGCATGCAGACCGCGCTCCACAAGAACGGCGAATATGTCGGCGCCTTCGCAACCGGGATCGATGTCGAGAAGCTTTCCGATCTGGTTCGTGAAGCCAGCGGCGCGCTCGGCATGACGGCATTCATCCTCTATGGCGACGATCATGTGCTGGCCCATCCGCGCATGCCGGACCTGGCCGAGCGTTCCCGGCTCGACAAGGAGCTGAACCTGCTTTTTCTCGAAGGCTTCGCCGACCGTATTCTGGCGGATTTCCCAAGACGGGATACGGACTTCCCACAATCGGGGAACGATTTTGAGAGCGCTATCGTCGAGTACAATGAACAGGGATACCTGTTCCTGACCAAGGAGATAACGGGATACAGCCCGCAACCGTGGCGCATCGGCGTTTATGCCAATATGGCTGATATCGGCGACCAGTTCATCCGCCTGCTCGGCTCGACGCTGGTGGCGCTGCTGATTCTCGTCGTTGCGATCATATTGGGCATATTGCTGGCCCGTTATCTCGCCCGTCCGATCGTACAGCTCTCCAAGGCCGAGGCTCAGGTCGGCGACCTCGACCTTGAGAACATCGAGATACCGCGTGCGTCCTTCATCCGGGAAATCAACGAACAGATCAATGCGTTTCACCGCATGGTGGAAGGGCTTCGCACCTTCGAGACCTATGTGCCCCGCGCGCTGGTCAAGCGGATCATCTCTCAAGGCGGGTCGAGCGCGATTGTGTCGACCGAAAGCCATCTGGCTTTGATGTTTACCGACATCATCGGTTTCACGAAAATGTCTGAGGACAAGAAGCCGGGTGAGGTGGCCCGGTTTCTCAATGATCATTTTGCCATCGTAAACCGATGCATCGAAGCCGAAGGCGGTACGATCGACAAATATATCGGCGACGCCGCAATGGCCTTCTGGGGCGCGCCCGATGCGCAGAGCGACCAGGCCGAACGGGCCTGCCGGGCGGCGCTCGCGATCAAGCGTCAGATGGAAGCCGAGGCTGCAGCGGGCAAGGGAACCGATCTTCGTGTCAAGATTTCCGTCCATTCGGGTCCGTTGATCGTCGGCAATATCGGCGCGCCCGGGCGCATCAACTACACCGTCGTCGGCGATACGGCGAACACCTGCAGCCGCATAGAGGACCTGTGTGACAGTGTCGACGACGGTGCGCGCGCCATCATCCTGGTCAGCGATCAGATTGTCGCGGAAGCAGGCGACGGGTTCGAGTTTGAGCCGGTCGGCAGTTTTGCGGTCAAAGGCAAATCGCAGCCGGTCGAGGTCTACCGCCTGATCGGTGAGCGCCCGGCGCCTGAGTCGGCATGAGCAGCCTGTTCGAGGAACTGGACTATGCGCCGCAGCAGTTTCTCGACGGCAGGACCAGCAGCTTTTATTCGGCCGAAGGGTTTGAGCGCCTGGCCGCGCATGTGAGCCCGGGCGGCGTGGTCGGCCTTTGGTCGGATGCTGTTGCCGACGATGCGGTGACCGCAAAACTGTCATCGGTTTTCAAGACCGCCAGGGCCGAGCCGGTGACGTTTCCCAATCCTCTTCAGGACAACAAACCGTTCACGCAGACCGTTTATCTTGCGCGAAAGCGGTAAAAATCAACGGAACCCGAATTGCGTCAACGCATGCCCATCAGGTTGGCGACCAGTGCCGTTTCTTCCTGTTTGAGTTTTGCGGCAATCTGGTGCGCCTTGTCCTCCTCGTGCTCGAGATGCGCACCGACGACGCTTGCACAGCGCTGCGAGGCGCTGACGGCGGCATCCATCACGGCCTGTTCGACAATCCTGGCGATGGCTGTCTGAGACTCCTGCGACAGTGACGGTTCCGACTCGACAATTTTTGCAACGGCTTTTTCGGCAATGGACTGAAGTGGCATGTTTTCCCCGTGCGATTGTTTGATTTTGTTCCTGACGACGATAGTAGCAGACGCTTTCGCCAGTTTAAATGCAATTGCGTCGCAACTGCCGCCCGACTAGGAACCCAAGGCTCCGCACTCTGAGGGCAGCGATCACTCCTCGTGGATGCACAAAAGCTTCTTGGCGGTGAAGCGGCCCTCCGAGGGATATCCGAACGCATTGTTGATATAGACGATACCGTCGCGCACGGCTCTGCGGTTGACGTGGCTGTGACCGTAGACATGGAGCGACGCACCCGCGCGCCGGACCTGCGCATCCAGCAGCCCGGTTCCCAGAATCGGGAACAGCATGCGCGAGCGCGGCGGCGCGAAGGACGGAATGAGATCGAGGCGCGGCATGAAGTGCGAGAACGTGATCACGAACGGCTTTGTCTTTGCCGGTACGGGCTCGTTCAGGCCGATGAAATGCGCGGTGACATCCGGGTTGTCGGTGCCGTCCGGCCAGCGGCACGCCCGGAAGTCCATCCAACGCCGCTTCAGTTCTTCCGACGGCTCGCCAAAGGAAAAGTCGTACCAGCCGAAAAGCGGCACGATGCTTGTTCTGGTGCCGTGAAACGGTTCGCAGCTCGCGCCGCTGCCGGTCACGACGTCGCGAACGAAGCCGAACTTTTCAAACGAGTCCTTTATGTTCCGGTCCCGCAAGACCCACAGGTCATGATTGCCCGGGACATAGAGCACCTGCCTGAAACGCAGCGACAGCGCCTTGAGTGTTCGTTCGATGCGCTCCAGCGAATCGGAGATGTCGCCTGCAAGGATCAGGACGTCGTCGGTAAAATCGGCCTTCGAGATCTCCGAGACCCAGCGGCCGTTTTCCCGGTAGTCGACATGGAGGTCGGAGGTTGCAAAAACACGCATATAAAACTCCGCAGAGCCGCGATCAGCGCTTGCGGCAGGCGTCCAAATCGCTTTTCATGGGAAAAGGCATGGCGCCAATGTCCGCAGCAGCCGGGGACAAGTCAAGCATCGGTATTGTCCCGCCGGATGCCTTGCGGAAATCCGCAGGCCATGGATTGTGCGGTCTGCGGATAAACTCGAGGAAACCGGGCGCGTGTCTGTGCGACAATTGCGTAGCGCCGGAAGACGCGGCGCGAGACATCACGGGAGGATTAAATGATTCGCAAAACGCTGACGCTTGCAACCATGACCGCCATGAGCGCGCTGATTGCGGGCGAAGCCCTTGCCGCCGAGTGGAACGTATCGCTTTGGGGCAAGAAGCGCGCTTTCACCGAGCACGTGGAGAAACTGGCCGAGCTTGTATCGCAAAAGACCAATGGCGAGTTCACTTTGAACCTGTCCTATGGCGGCCTTTCGAAGAATCGCGAAAACCTTGACGGCATTTCCATCGGTGCGTTCGAAATGGCCCAGTTCTGCGCTGGCTATCATGCCGACAAGAACCCGTCCATCACGGTTCTCGAACTTCCCTTCCTCGGCGTTGATTCGCTTGAGAAGGAAATCGCCGTTTCCATGGCCGTCTACCAGCATCCGGCCACCAAGGAAGACCTCGCACGCTGGAACGCAACGCTTCTGATGCCGTCGCCTCTGCCGCAATACAACATTGCCGGCGTCGGCGATCCGCCCAAGACACTGGAGGACTTTGAAGGTCTGACAGTGCGTGCGACCGGCGGCATCGGCAAGGCCATGGCGTCCGTCGGCGCCGTGCCGACCTCCATGTCCGCATCCGAGGTGCGTCAGGCACTCGATTCAGGCGTGGTGAAGGCGGTTGCCTTCGCGCCGCACGCGCATATGTCGTTCGGCACCGTCGAGACGGCAAGCTGGTGGACAACCAATCTGAACCCGGGCACCGTCAACTGCCCGGTGGTGGTCAACACCGATGCGCTTGAGGCATTGCCGGAAGCCCACCGCGAGGCGCTGCTCGGCTCCGTCGAAGAGGCGCTCCAGCACTATGTCGACAATTACAACGGCAAGACGATGGATGCCTGGGGACCGGTTCTGACCGAAAAGGGTATCGAATCGATCACCTACGATCAGGCGGAACTCGACGCTTTCCGCGAAGCCGTGGCCGGACCTGCTGCGCAGGCCTGGATTGAGGACAATGCCAAGCGGGGCCTGCCGGCCCAGGAACTCTATGACCTGACGGTCAAGACGATCTCCGAAAACTGATGATGCATCCGCCGCCCGCATCTCACCTGAGTTGCGGGCGGTTTGATAATGGGAGGGGATGATGGCGGGAGCATCATCGGTTCTTGAGGACGGCAGTCTCCTCAGCCGCCTTGATCGAAAGCTGTTCTGGCTTGAACGGCAACTGGCGCTGATAGGCGGTCTTGCCGTCTTTTCCCTCATGCTGCTTGCTGTCGTCAGCGTCGGCGGGCGGAACTTTCTCAACCAGCCTCTGCCGGGTTATGTCGACTGGATCGAACAGGCGATGCCGTTGATTGCATTCATCGCGGTCTCCTATGCGCAGCGGCTCGGCGGCCATATACGCATGGATATCGTGATCGGCCTGATGTCGGGACGTGTATTGTGGCTCGCCGAATTCGTCTCGACCGCCGCGATGCTGGTGCTGATGCTCCTGCTTGTCTGGGGCACCTATGCCCACTTCGACCGTTCTTTCGATTTTTCCGCACCCTTGTGGAGTCGCGACAGCTCGATGGATATCGGCATCCCGCTCTGGCCCGGCAAGCTGCTGGCGCCGATCGCCTTCTCCGTCCTGTCGCTGCGGCTGGTCCTGCAGCTCTGGGGCTATGCGCGGGCGATCCGCACGGGAACCGACGCGCCGGTCGCAGTGCCCCTCATAGAGGATGCTGCGACCCAGGCGGCCAACGAAGCGAAATCCGTTTCCGGATTCGACAACGGGGAGCGCGCCTGATGGAACCGATCGATATCGGCCTTGTCGTCTCCGGCTTCATGCTGGTCATGGTGGTTCTTGGCATGCGCGTGGCTTTCGCGGCAGCGCTTGCAGGTCTCTCCGGGCTTATCTGGATCTTCTGGGCCAAGAAGGGTTATGACCCGTCGGAATTCACATGGGCGCTGACGGTTGCGGTAAAGACGGCCGGCCAGGTGCCGCATTCCAAGGTGTCTTCGCAGGCGCTGTCTCTCATCCCGGCCTTCATCCTCATAGGTTATCTCGCCTATTATGCGGGCCTCACCCGCGCCCTGTTCGAGGCGGCAAAACGATGGGTCGGCTGGTTGCCGGGCGGGCTTGGCGTCGCCACCGTCTTCGCGACGGCCGGCTTTGCCGCCGTTTCGGGCGCCTCCGTCGCCACGAGCGCCGTTTTTGCCCGCCTCGCGATCCCGGAAATGCTGAAGCTCGGATATGATCGCCGCTTCGCCGCCGGCGTCGTCGCCGCCGGCGGCACCCTCGCATCGTTGATTCCGCCCTCGGCAATTCTGGTCATATACGCGATCATCGTCGAGCAGGATGTGGGCATGCTGTTGCTTGCCGGCTTCTTGCCGGGAGCGGTCTCCGCGGTGATCTATGGCGGGCTTGTCGTGCTGATGGCCGTCACCTTCAAGGAATTCGGGCCGCCGGTCAGCGGGTTCTCCTGGGGCGAGCGGTTTCGCTCATTGCCGCCGGCCTCGCCGATCATCTTTGTCGTCGTCATCATTATCTGCTTCATCTACAACCCCTTTGGCGGCGATGCCTGGGGAACGCCCACCGAGGGCGGTGCGCTCGGCGCTTTTGTCGTGTTCTGCATGGCCGTCTACAAGGGCATGCGCTGGCCGCAATTCCGCGACTCGCTGCTTGAAACGGCGAAGCTCGCCGTCATGATTTTCACCATTATCTGGGGTGTGCTTGTCTATGTCCGGTTCCTCGGCTTTGCCGATCTGCCCGGGGCGTTCTCGGACTGGATCACGTCGCTCGAGCAAAACCCGATGCTGACCCTGGTGCTGATCCTCCTGGCCTATGCGGTGCTCGGCATGTTCATGGACGCCATCGGCATGCTGCTGCTGACCCTGCCGGTCGTCTATCCGGCCGTCATCGCGCTGAACGGGGGCGTGGACGTGAGCGCCGCCGACAGCGCCTTCGGCGTCTCGGGCACGGGCTGCGCGATCTGGTTCGGCATTCTCGTGGTCAAGATGGCCGAGCTTTGTCTGATCACGCCGCCGATCGGCCTCAACTGCTTTGTCGTGGCAGGGGTTCGGCCCGACATATCGGTTCAGGATGTGTTTCGCGGCGCATCGCCGTTCTTCGTCGCGGACGCGATCACCATCGCCTTTCTCGTGGCGTTTCCGTCGATTGTGCTCTGGCTGCCGGGGCTGACGTCCTGATTAGAGCAGACTTTGCTCTAGCTCGTCTTCTGCTCCGGCGCGCTCTCGGCAGCAGGCTTTTCATCCTGGACGGCAGCTTCGGTTTTTGCTGCCTCCTGCGCCTGCGGAACCTGCGAGCGGTATTGACGGGCATAGCTGGCGATACGCTCCGCCCGTTCAAGGGCCGCCTGTTCTTCGGATTTTTCTTCCGGCTCCGGATTTTTCTGTTTTTCCACGGAGGCATCCGCGAGGACGCGCAGATGATTTTCAATCAGGATGAAACAGGCCAGCAGGCCGCCACCCACGGACGCAACGAGAAACCCTGCCGCAAAGCCGATCAATGCCCCCGCCCACGGCTCCACATCCATTGACGGCGCCTGCAGGTAACCGGTGACGGCGCCTCCGGCAATACATACGAACGCCAGAACACGGATGATTCCGGACAGAAAATCGACGAGGATGCGAAGCATGGTGTCTTCCGAAGCGTTTCGAAAACGACAGGATAACGTGCCCGCAACCTACTGCATTTTTTTGCAGCCTGTCTTGTCTTATTTGGCGCGCTCACAGCTCAATTTGTGAACGTGCTTAACGGCGGCGGTATCGGCAAGAGGATCAGTTTGCCGACTGTTCAACCCTGCGCGCCGTCCGGATCGTGGCCCGCACGACACCGGGTTTGTTGGCCGGCCGGGTCACATTGCGGACAAAGGCATTGATCGCCTCATCCACTGTTCTTGCGACCGCGAAACTCGGAAACCGGTCGGCTTCTTCAAGGATAAGCGAGATGTTGTAGTCGGCCCGGATCAGGTTGTTGACGGAATGGCCGCGGCCGAGACCGGCGCTCTTGTTCATCTGGAAGAGGCCGTAGCAATTGCAGCCGCGATTATACGCCTTCGGGTTCAAGGTGGATTCGCGAATGGCGACCGAGACGGCCGCGATCTGCTGGGGCTCGCCGTAGCCGGCCGCCGCAAAGCGCGCGGTGATCTGGTTGGCGATCCGCGTTTGCGCGCTGTTGTACCCGGACAGTTGCTCAAAGCGGACGGTATCGGTCTTGTGAGCCCCGATCTGATGGCGCGGCTTTTCTCCACTTGCGACGGTGGCGGAGCAACCTGCGAGGAATATGGCAGCGGCAACAATGCCGAGTGATGGTTTTTTCATGTGTTTGTTCTGATGTTTGTACGGGCATCGGGCGGGCAGTGGCGCTTCATCCGCCTCTCGGACATGTGGGAAATGGGTTATTGTGTTTGAAATGTGACGCGGCGCCCGTCGGCGTGCCAATATGCTGTCATTTGCCGGTGCTATGGCAAAAATATCACGCGATCTGCGCAATGGCGGTGTTAAGCCCGGGCAGCGCGTCTATAAACTTGTGAGGACTGTCCTATGACCACCCGATTGTTGTTTCCGCTCTCCCTGATAGTCCTGTTCGCGCTGGCTGCCATGCCGGGCGGCGCGGTGGCCGAGGCTCAGATCGTCAAGGGCATAGGCAAGGCGCTGCAGGAGACCGGCGAAGCCATCGGCAAGGGTGTCGACAAGACGGGCGAGGCGATCGAAAAAGGCGTGCGGGAGACGGGCGACGCGCTGAAGGGCAACAGGGTGTCGCCGCGCGAGGTCGAGATCGTCCCGTCATATCTCTACGTCCAGCAGGCCGGGGTGCTTGAGTTCAGGGACGGAACGCTCACGCTGAAGGATCTGGCGCCGTCGACATTCTATTTCACCGACCGGCCCGTGCGGGAGGCCGGCCATGTTCCGCATGACGTTTTTGTCGGACTTTGGGACGACAACGGCGAGGCGTCCTTCAAATCCGATCCGCCAAACGCGGCAATCGCCGTCTCGGGGCTGGAAACCGACGAGCCGCTTGTGGTCGAACTGCTGACGGCGACCCTGACGGACGACGGCCTGACATTCACGGTCAATGTCAATTCCGGCGCGATCCCCGAAAAAGCGAAGGATGTCGCCCTGTTCGTCGATCTCGACTAGCGGCTGTCCAGTCGCCGATCGGGTTTTGTTATCCGGGAGATTGTATCGGCCCTTGTCGTAACCATGTGGCCGGTATGGACCTTTTGAAAAATGGTCGGAGCGGCGGGATTCGAACCCACGACCCCTTGACCCCCAGTCAAGTGCGCTACCGGGCTGCGCTACGCTCCGACCTGCCGAAAAGGCCAGATTTCAATAGGCTTTGCCGGCTTTAGGCGCAAGCGGAAATTTTGCGGTTATCGAGAAATACGGCATTGCGTAGCGTAAAGCGCCGGCGGTTCGTCCCAAGCAGTTGTCGGATCGCCGGACGGCCGGGAAGGCAGGCCGTTCCTTTTATGAATAAGCGCCCGAAAATCGGCGGACTCGATTCAGGCTATATGCTAAGCCTCTGGCATGTTGTTCGAACTGCCCGATCACGATGTGCTTTATCAAGCGCTTGTCTCGAGAGACGCGTCCTATGAAGGGCGCGTTTTTGTCGGTGTCGCGTCCACCGGGATCTTCTGCCGGCTGACCTGTCCGGCGCGCAACCCGAAGCGCGAGAACTGTCATTTCTTCGAAACGGTCGCCGCCTGTCTCGAGGCTGGCTATCGTCCCTGCAAGCGCTGTTCTCCCTTGAAACCCGCCGCCGAGGCCGATCCCATGATCGCCGGCTTGCTGGCGGCGCTGGAGGCAGATCCGATGAGGCGTTGGAGCGAGGGCGACATCGTTGCCCTGGGCTACGATCCATCGACGGTCCGGCGCGCCTTCAAGCGCCACTACGACATGACATTCCTTGAAATGGCCCGCCTTGGACGACTGCGGGACGGATTTGTCACACTGTCCTCCGGTGGCCGGGTCATTGATGCCCAGCAGGATGCGGGTTTTGACTCCGCCAGCGGTTTTCGCAGCGCCTTCGCGCGGCTGCTCGGCCGCTCGCCCGCACAATTCACCGGCGATGAACTGCTGCTTGCCGAATGGTTCGATACAAGCCTCGGCCCGATGATCGCCGTGAGCGATCCCCACACGCTTCATCTTCTGGAGTTTGCCGATCGCAGGGCCCTGCCGACCGAACTGCGCCGGCTGCAGAAGAATGTGAAAGGCGGCATCGGTATCGGTCGCCACGCGCCGACGGAGAGTATAAAGGCCGAGCTTGGCGACTATTTCGACGGACGGTCGGCAAATTTCCAAACGCCGCTGACGATGCACGGCAGTCCCTTCACCCGCCGCGTCTGGCAGGAATTGCTGACAATACCGCCCGGTGAAACCCGCACCTACAGCGACCTCGCAAGGCAAATCGGCAAGCCGTCCGCGGTGCGTGCCGTTGCACGCGCAAACGGGGCGAACCAGATCGCGCTTGTCATCCCTTGCCATCGGGTCCTTGGCGCCGACGGATCGCTGACCGGCTATGGCGGCGGGTTGTGGCGCAAGCAAAGACTGATAGAGCTGGAAAAGGAGCATGCCGGCAACGGCGCGAAAAACAGGGTGGATTGCCATGGACCAGGCTGAAAAGGCGCAAGCTTTCGCCGCGCTCCACATTCCGGGAAAGCCTGTCATTCTCTACAATATCTGGGATGCCGCCGCCGCATTGACCGAGCGCTTCAATGAGCGCACGGGCATGGGCCCTCAATAACCGGTCAACTGGAGCCGGGCAGAGCCTCCTGCAACCGGATCCGGAGCCGGTTCTTTCGCGCACGCAATTCGTCCAGCCGCTTCAGGTCGTTGAAGCGTATACGAGACCTGCGCTTCGATTGCCGGGCATTGATCTCCCTTTTGAACCTTGATGAGTTCCTGCTCGATATTATTCAACTGTTTCGGCAGTGGTCATGCCTGTCCCTTTCTTCGGGCACGTCCCTGACAGGGGTGAAGGTGGAGCCGGTGGCAGATCCGGCGCGAGCGGAGCTGCCACCGGCATCCCGCTGTCCAATTTTGCGGTTGTTATCTGGACAGCGATGCGGGCGCGGGGCGCGGCGCCGACGATCTTGCGCACGAATTCATCCATTGCAGTCGGTTCCGAATGATCGAGCGTCGCGTCGATCATGGTGATGCAGGCATTGGGTAAAAAAAACCTGTGCTCAGCGCGGCCTGTTTTGCCGTTTTGCACTTTACCGGGCAGCGCGGGGCGACTTACTGTCGACGCGTCGGAGGGAAGCAGCAGCCAGCAAAGGAACAATTGTCATGAAAAAAAGTATCGCCGGTTGGATTTGCGCGTGCGCGCTGGTGCTTGTGGGCGTACCGGCACAGGCCGAAACCATCATCCGCGTGACCCTGCAGCTTCCCGAGAGCCATTCGCTGGGGCAGAACTGGAACCGCTTCAAGGACATCATCGAGCGGGAAAGCAATGGCGAATTGACATTGCAGCTCTTTCCCTCGGCCCAGCTTTACAAGGACAACCAGGTTCCCGAAGCCGTCGGATCGGGAGCGATCGAGGCAGGCTCCGCATTCCTTGGTCGCTTTGCCGGCTCGGTTCCGGCGGTTGATGTCGTGGCGCTGCCGTTTTTCTTCAGGGACGAGGCGGCTCTGCGTCTGTCGATATCGTCGGGTTCGCCGATGCGCCAGCTCCTTGACGCCGCCATTCTGGAGGAGACCGGCGCCCGCGTCCTGTGGTGGCAGGCTTTCGGCCGCAATGTCTATCTGAGCCGGGAAGAGGCGTTAAGGGAGCCGGGCGATGTCAAGGGCAAGAAGGTGCGCACCTATGGCAAGGTGCAAGGCTGGACGGTTGATGCGCTGGGCGGCGCGCCGACCCTGATGTCGGGTTCGAAACAGTTCCTTGCCTATCAGCAGGGTGCGGTTGATGTCGGCATGACCGGCGCCTCGGCGGTCGAAAGCCGCAAGCTCTTTGAAGTCATGCCGTTCATGACCCTGACCTTCGACAGCGTGATTGAGTTCGTCGCCGTCATCAACAACGATTTCTTCGAGAGCCTGACGCCGGAAAACCAGCAGCTTGTTCTGGATGCGGCGTCGATTGTCGAGGAGGAACTGCGCGATGAAATCTATGCTCAGGAAGCGCAGTCCCTGGAGGAACTGAAAAGTCAGATGACGGTGGTCGATCTGTCGGACGAGCAGCGCGATAAATGGCGCGCCGCGACTGCATCGGTCATAGACCGTTTCGTTACCGAGGTCGGCCCGCAGGGCGAAGCGGTGGTCAAGGCCGGTCTGAAGGAAGAGGGGCGCTAGGCAATGCGCCTCCTGGCCGTCGTGGTCCGGTTGGCCGACGGCCTGTCCGAATTCACCGGACGGCTGGCTGCCTGGATCTTCTTCGCCATCGGGATTTGCATCACCTATGAGGTGGTGATGC
>NZ_CFHWAF010000076.1:17255-22352 GCF_984452065.1 Hoeflea sp.
TTCGTGTCGCCGACGGTCTGGGTCGACGAGGTTGCGCGCATCGGCCAGATATGGGCCGCGTATCTGTCTGCCGCCTTTGTCCTGAAACACCGGGAACTGATCGTCATCGATGTGGCCTTCCGCACGCCCGGCACCCTGGCCAGGAGGCTCGCCGAAACGTTCGGGCTCGCGGTGATCGCCACGGTCTGTTTCGTCACCGTGCGATACGGGCTCGAATTGTGGTTCCGCGCGACGGTGCGCGGCCATACCACCGACACCTATCTCGCCTTGCCGAAGTGGTTCACCGAAGCATCCGTGTGGGTCGGTTTTTCGATCCTGGGTTTTCAGGTTCTGGCCGAACTGGTGAGGCTGTGGATGCCGCAACGGACGGTACGATGACGACGATCCTCATCGTGTGCGGACTGCTGACGCTGCTGGTCCTGCGTGTGCCGGTCGCCTTCGCGCTGGCCGGCCTCGGTGTTTTCCTCCTGTGGATCTATCCGCTGCCTCTCAATGCGGTGCCGCAGCGCCTTTACGGCACGATGGACAGTTTCGAACTGCTTGCCGTTCCGATGTTTCTCTTGATGTCGAACGTGCTCCTGAAGGGCAATGTCGGACGCGATCTGTTTGCCGCCGTGCAAAGCTGGGTCGGCCACTGGCCGGGCGGGCTGGGCGTTGCGACGATCCTGTCCTGCACGCTGTTTTCCGCGGTATCGGGCTCGTCCGTCGCGACCGCCGCGACAATCGGTACGGTGGCGATCCCTGAAATGACCAGCCGGGGCTATGCGCGCCCCTTCGTGCTCGGTCTGCTGGCCGCCGGCGGCACTCTGGGGATATTGATCCCGCCGTCGATCCCGCTGATCCTCTATGGCGTCATCACAGAAACATCGATCCCGACGCTTTTTCTTGCCGGTATCGGTCCGGGCCTGTTCCTGACCGCCGCGTTCATCGCCTATGCCATGGTGAGATCGAAGTTCGAAGACGACGGTTCGCCCGCGCCGAAAGCCTCCTGGCGCGAACGTGCCATGGCGAGCCTGCGCGCCGCTCCGACGGTTGCGCTGGCCGCGGTCATCATCGGCGTGATTTACCTCGGAATCGCGACGCCGTCCGAAAGCGCCGCCGTCGGTTTTGTCCTGGCGCTCGCCATCACATTCGCCATGCGCCGCATGACCTTTCGGCTGCTTCGCGAGGCCGTCATCGCCTCCATGAAGACGACGGCGATGATCTTCCTCATCGTGGCCGGCGCAAAGGTCTTTTCCTATGCCATCACGATCTACCGGATTCCGCAGGACATTTCGGCCTTTCTGACCGGTCATTTCAGTGATGCCGGTCTTTTCATCCTCGCCGTCGGTGCGGTGCTGCTGGTTTTGGGGCTGTTCCTGGAAACACTGTCCATGCTTCTCATCATGGTGCCGGTTCTGTTTCCGGCGCTGGCGGCTCTGGGCATCGATCCGATCTGGTTCGGCATATTCTTTGTCGTTTTGATCGAGGCGGCGCTGATCACACCGCCGGTCGGCATGAACCTGTTCGTTCTGCAAAGCGTCGCCCAGGCGCAACTCGGCGAAGTGGTGCGCGGCGCTTTTCCCTTTGCGCTGATCCTGCTGGCAACCGCTTTTGTGCTCTGGTTCTGGAAGGGGCTGGCGTTATGGATCCCGTATGCCGCTTAGAGCAAAATCGTCCGGCCCATTCAACACTGTCTTCCAATGGCCTCTTCCTCAAAAAGGGTGGGGAAAACCGGCCCATCGTCCGCTGGACGATTGCGCAAGACGGGCTCACATCTTCAAAGTAAACGCAATCTTGCCGAGGCTTTCGCCGTTTGCCTGAATTTCGATCGCATGTTCGCTGTCATAATAGGTTCTCGTGGTTATCGGGCGGAAGGCGTGGCTCTTTTCCAGCGCGACCGTTTCCCTTCCGTCAAACCGCAGCGATTTCCATTTGAAGACCTTGGGCGATGTCGAGCCGTTCGTCTTTTGATGGTGCACGATGTAGTCGACAACGATGTTCTGCGGATTGTCGCTCGTCGCGTGAAGCGCCACCGCGAACCGGATCGCGTCTCCGAAGCGGACGGTGGTCCGGTCCAGCGTGAACCGGTCGAGCGAGAGCGGGCCAAAGCCGAGAGCCTTCAATGTTGGCCGGTGTTCCGGCCTTATCAAATCATGCCATATCTACGCCCTTTGCTCTAGGTAGATCACAGGCCTCCTGACAACTGTGTGTCAGGAGCCCGCACAGTCTTCCCGATATCGTGATGCGACAATCTGGCACACATCGATATAGTGCTTCACAAGCCGGTTGCCGCGCGTGACCGCCGACCACGCTTGGCGGTGCCATCGCGCCGCGACCATCCGCAACCCGCCCAAGGGAGGAATGGTTATGGGAAACGCGCGTGTCGTCACAGATGCGGAAGATCCGGCGGCGCATCCGCAAATCCGCAAGATCGCCTATGCGGATGTCATGGACGCGCTTCGCCTTGGACTGGAAGATTTCCGCGAGAAACCGTCCCACTACGTTTTCCTGTGCCTGATCTACCCTGTCGTCGGCATTGTCCTTCTGACCTGGACATCGGGCGGCAACGCGCTGCAGCTCGTCTATCCTCTGATGGCGGGTTTTGCTCTTCTGGGGCCGATCGCCGCCATCGGGCTTTACGAGATAAGCCGGCGGCGCGAGCTGCACTTGGATACCTCATGGCGTCATGCGCTCGGCGTGTTGCGATCTCCCGCGCTTCGCTCCATCCTGGCGGTCGGAGGCATGCTGGTCGTCCTGTTCGTGATCTGGATGTATGCCGCACAGGCAATCTATCAAAACATCTTCGGCGCCGCGGCGCCCGCGTCCATGACCACCTTCATGGGCGACGTGCTGACCACGCCGCAGGGCTGGGCGTTGATCCTCATCGGCAATGCGGCCGGCTTTGTGTTTGCCCTCATCGCGCTGTGCACGGGCGTGGTTGCATTCCCGCTGCTTGTCGACCGGAATGTCGGATCGATTGTCGCAGTCGAGACCTCGATGCGGGCGGTCGCGGCAAATCCCCTGCCGATGATCCTGTGGGGATTGATCGTGGCGATTGCCCTGCTTGTCGGCTCGATACCGTTCCTCGTCGGCCTCGCCATCGTCATGCCGATCCTCGGGCATGCGACATGGCATCTTTACCGCAAGGTTGTCGAACCGGCCGGTGGGGGTTAGAGCAAGCCTGGATTATCGCCCGATGCTCTAAACCAAGGCTGTGCACCGGAGGCAGAGCCTGACATGTCTATATCATG
This sequence comes from Hoeflea sp., assembly GCF_984452065.1. NCBI lineage: Bacteria > Pseudomonadati > Pseudomonadota > Alphaproteobacteria > Hyphomicrobiales > Rhizobiaceae > Hoeflea > Hoeflea sp. The sequence continues at coordinate 20,489 of NZ_CFHWAF010000076.1, forward strand.
TCCTAACGCATGCCGATCGTCAGCGCCATCTCGACCATGGAGGCGAGCGTTGACTGCCGGTCTTCCGGCGTGATCTGCTCGCCCGTGACGAGGCAATCCGACACGGTGCATATCGCCAGCGCGCGGGCCTGGAAGCGCGCCGCCAGCGTGTAGATCGTGGATGCTTCCATCTCGACGGCCAGCACATTGTGGGCGGCGACCGTCTGGTAGGCCGTTTTCGGATCGTCGCCATGGAACGTGTCGGACGACAGAAGGCCGCCGACATGGGATTCGAGCATGTGAGCCGTCGCGTATTCGTCCGCTGCCCTGAGCAGTTCAAAATCCGCGAAGGGCGCATAGGTGTAGGGGGCAAAGACATGCCGGTTGACCGCGCTGTCGGTTGAGGCCGCCGCTCCGAGGATCAGATCGCGCACCTTGACGCGCGAGACTAGGCCTCCGCAGGTGCCGACCCGGATCAGCGTTTTTGCACCGTAAACGTCCAGCAGTTCATGCACATATATGGCCGTCGAGGGCTGCCCCATGCCGGTGGCCTGGACGCTGACCGGAATACCCTGCCACGTGCCCGTAAAGCCCAGGCAGTTGCGCACACCGTTCACCTGGCGCGGGCTTTCAAAAAAGTTCTCCGCGATCCATTTGGCGCGCAACGGATCGCCCGGCAATAAAACAACCTCGGCGTAATCGCCTTTCCCGGCTTCATTGTGCGGTGTCATCGTGCGCTCCCCTCATGAATCCCGGCCGCGGGACGGTTCGAAATTTATTGGAACCGTCCCGCGGCCGCAAGACAAGCCTCAAGGGGCTAGGCCTTTGGGGTGTCGTCAACCTTCACATAAAGATCGCCGCCCTCCCGGAACTTCGCGGCCATGGCCGCCATGCCTTCCTTCTGAGCCTCGCTGCGGATGTCGTGCGAGATCCGCATGGAGCAGAATTTCGGCCCGCACATGGAGCAGAAATGCGCCACCTTGTGGGCTTCCTTCGGCAGGGTCTGGTCGTGAAAATCGCGCGCCGTCTCCGGGTCGAGCGCCAGGTTGAACTGGTCCTCCCAGCGGAACTCGAACCGCGCCCGCGAGAGCGCGTCGTCACGCGCCTGCGCGGCGGGATGACCCTTGGCGAGATCGGCGGCGTGAGCGGCGATCTTGTAGGTGATCACACCCGTCTTGACGTCATCGCGATCCGGCAGGCCGAGATGTTCCTTCGGCGTCACGTAACACAGCATCGCCGTGCCGAACCATCCGATCATCGCCGCTCCGATCCCGGATGTTATGTGGTCGTAACCCGGCGCGATATCGGTCGTCAGCGGACCGAGCGTGTAAAACGGCGCTTCTCCACAGGCGTCGAGCTGCTTGTCCATATTCGCCTTGATCTTGTGCATGGGGACGTGGCCGGGCCCCTCGATCATGACCTGGCAGTCCTTGTCCCAGGCAATGCGCGTCAGCTCGCCCAGCGTTTCCAGCTCGGCAAACTGCGCCGCATCGTTGGCGTCCGCGATCGAGCCCGGCCGCAAGCCGTCTCCCAGCGAAAACGATACGTCATAGGCGCGGCAGATATCGCAGATTTCCTCGAAATTCTCATAGAGGAAGCTCTCCCTGTGGTGATGCAAACACCACTTGGCCATGATCGAGCCGCCGCGCGAGACGATCCCGGTGGTGCGCTCGGCGGTCAGCGGCACGTAGTGAAGGCGAACGCCGGCATGGATGGTGAAGTAGTCGACACCCTGTTCGGCCTGTTCTATCAGCGTGTCGCGAAACACCTCCCAGTTCAGATCCTCGGCGATCCCGTTCACCTTTTCGAGCGCCTGGTAGATCGGAACCGTACCGATCGGCACCGGTGAATTGCGGATGATCCATTCACGGATATTGTGGATGTT
>NZ_CFHWAF010000077.1:0-22140 GCF_984452065.1 Hoeflea sp.
AGGCGGGCGACGGCTGCAGCCGTCGCCCGCCTGCAGGCAGGCCGTTATGACATGCGGCTCGCCGGACGGGCCCTTCCCGGTTGCCCCGCTTCCATATCGGTCCGGCAGGCCTTCAGCCTCTCGCGCACGCCGCCGGCGGGCCGCTCGCATATCCTGTGGCATGTCCGGCGCAACAATGAAATGCGCGCCGCGCTGTTTGCACGGGACATGCTGCGGTGTCCCGTGCGCATCGTGTTCACCTCCGCCGCCAGGCGCCGTCACTCCGCATTTCCACGTTTTCTGATTGCCCGCATGGATGCCGTGATCGCGACGACACAGGAAGCGGCCGCACTGGTTCCCAATGTCGAGGCCGTTGTCCATCACGGCATCGACACAGAGCGCTTCCATCCGGCCGACGACCGGGATGAAGCCTGGCGACAAACCGGATATCCCGGCCGTTTCGGCATTGCCACGATCGGTCGCATCCGACCGGAAAAGGGTACGGATCTTTTTGTCGACGCGATGATCCGGGTGTTGCCGGATTTCCCAGACGCGACCGCGCTCGTCATCGGAAAGGCAACGCCGCAGCACCGGGCCTTTGCCGCCGACCTGCAGCGGCGGGTCGAGGCAGCAGGCCTGTCCGCAAGGATCATCTTTGCCGGCGAATTGCCGTCCGACACGATATCCAACATCGTCCGCGCCCTGTCGCTTCTGGTCGCGCCGCCGCGCTATGAGGGCTACGGCATAACCCCGCTCGAAGCGATGGCAAGCGGCGTGCCCATCGTCGCGAGCCGAACCGGTTTCTTTTCCCGCTTCATCGATGAGGACAGGGCGGGAACGATCGTGGCGGAGCCCACCGCCGAGACCCTGTCGCAGGCCGTGCGCCACCTGATCGGCAATCCGATGGAGCTTGCCCTCAAGAGCAGCAATGCACGAAACCGCGCCGTCGAACAGTTCGGCATCGAAAAGGAAATCGACGGCATTCACGACGTCTATGAAACGTTGTGGAGCCGGGCGTAAGATATATCAGGCGCTAAATTCGGCACTCAGATCGATCGGCCCCTCATCCTTCACCTGGCGGATGGTCAGCATGGTGCGCACCGTATCGACATTGTCGGCGGCCGTCAGTTCGTCAATGACAAAATCCTGGAATGTCGCAAGATCCGAGGCGACACAATGAAGCAGGAAGTCCGATTCGCCCGACACCATCCAGCACTGCCGTACAATCGGCCATTGCTGGGTCTTGTCGGCAAAGGCGCGCAGATTGACCTCCGACTGCAGCGTCAGTCCGATCATGCAGAAAGCCACCAGATCGTAACCCAGCGAAGGTCCGTTGAGCATGGCCCGGTAGCCCTCGATGATCCCGCTTTCTTCAAGCTTGCGCAGCCGGCGAAGACAGGGCGGCGCGGAAATGCCCACCCGTTCCGACAGTTCCACATTGGTGATTCGGCCATGATCCTGAAGTTCCCGCAGGATCTTCAGATCGATTTGGTCGAGATCAGCCCGAAACGGCATGGCCAAAAGGTCCCTTCGGATCGAAAAAGATCTTTTGATTTGATCAGTTATTGCGCGCTCACGCAAGATTATTTCTTCAATAGCCGCCGCGCTCTCCCCCGACCTTGAAGGGATACACTTTAGCGCCACAACTGTGTGAAAACGCAAATGCTGCCCTTGAACAGGCAGGGTATGACTACGTACATTTGCCGCATATCGGCCGAGACCTTGCGCGACCGGCATTCGAACATCCAACAGTGGCCCGGCGCCATCTGCAATAAACAGGAAAACACCCATGACCACCCGCCACGCACGTGTGCTGATTATCGGCTCGGGACCGGCAGGATATACGGCGGCCATTTACGCCGCCCGCGCACTGCTTGAACCGGTGCTGATCGCCGGCATGGAACAGGGCGGCCAGCTTACCATCACCACCGATGTCGAGAACTACCCCGGTTATGCCGATCCGGTCCAGGGACCGTGGATGATGGAACAGATGCTCAAACAGGCGGAGAATGTCGGCGCTGAGATCGTCAACGATCTGGTCACCGACGTCGACGTCAATGTGCGTCCGTTCCGGCTCAAGACCGATTCCGGCCAGGACTATACCTGCGATTCACTGATCATCGCGACCGGCGCGCAGGCGAAGTGGCTCGGCATCGAGTCCGAACAGACATTCATGGGTTTCGGCGTGTCGGCCTGCGCGACCTGCGACGGTTTTTTCTACCGCGGCAAGAAGGTCGTGGTCATCGGCGGCGGCAACACCGCGGTCGAGGAAGCGCTTTATCTTTCAAATCTCGCCGAAACCGTGACCCTGGTCCATCGGCGCGACGAGTTGAGGGCGGAAAAGATCCTGCAGCAAAGGCTGATGGCCAAGGACAACATCAACATTGTCTGGGACAGCCAGCTTGAGGAAATAACCGGAGAAACCACCACACCGCCCTCCGTCACCGGCGTGCGGCTGAAAAACGTCAAGACCGGCGAGATCACAGGTCACCCGACGGACGGCGTCTTCATCGCCATCGGCCACGCGCCGTCGGTCGCCCTGTTCGAAGGCAAGCTGAAGCAGAAATCCAACGGCTATCTCTGGACTGCGCCGGATTCCACCGCCACCGATATTGCCGGCATTTTTGCGGCGGGCGACGTGACCGACGATATTTACCGCCAGGCGGTGACCGCCGCCGGAATGGGCTGCATGGCAGCACTCGAAGCCGAAAAGTTTCTGGCTGAAGCCGAACCGCTGGCCGACGCGGCGGAATAAAACAAGGGGCGGCCGCCCGGGCGGCGGCCCGAGGGGAGCAGACGATGCCGCTCGATTGGGACAAACTGCGTATCTTTCACGCCGCCGCCGAAGCGGGTTCATTCACCCATGCGGCGGAAAAGCTGCACCTTTCCCAATCGGCGATCTCCCGCCAGGTCAGCGCGCTCGAGCAGGATATCGGCGTGCCGCTCTTCCACCGCCATGCCCGCGGCCTGATCATGACCGAGCAGGGCGAACTGCTTTACCGCACCGCGCATGACGTTTTGCTGAAGCTGGAGGCGGTCCGGGTCCGGCTTTCCGAGACAACCGACAAGCCGAGCGGAAAGCTGCGTGTGACCACCACGGTGGGCCTCGGCTCGGTGTGGCTTACAGACCGTATGCAGGAGTTCATGGAGCTCTACCCGGATATCGAGGTGCAACTGCTTCTCGACAATGAGGAACTCGACGTCAGCATGCGGCATGCGGACTGCGCCATCCGTCTGCGCCAGCCTCAGCAGCCGGACCTCATCCAGCGCAAGCTGTTCACGGTCCACATGCACGTCTACGCATCACCGGCCTATCTCAACCGCTACGGCAAGCCGGAACATGTCTCCGATTTTGACGACCACCGCATTGTCACCTTCGGCGAACCGGCGCCGAACTATCTGCTCGACGTCAATTGGCTGGAGGTCGCCGGACGGCCGGTCAGCAATCCTCGCGTGCCGCAGATGCAGATCAACAATATGCCGTCGGTCAAACGCGCCGCTCAGCTCGGCATCGGCATTGCCATGCTGCCCGACTATATGGTCAGCCATGCCGACGGCCTGGTGCAGTTGGACATCGATTCCGATGTCCCGTCCTTCTCGGGCTTCTTCTGCTATCCGGAGGAACTGCGCGGCTCGGCCAAGCTCAAGGCATTCCGGGATTTCCTGATTTCCAAGGCGCGGAACTGGAAGTATTGACGGGCGTCCAATGGGCCTTTTACGATGTCCGCTCAACGCGAACATTCACAAAAATACGACACGACCGAAAGGACTCACGCCGCCGGAATCGGCGGGGAAGCCCTTACAGTAAAGGTAAAGCAACTTATCTTTAGATATTGATCCGTATATCTTTTTACAAATCAGATAGCCGGTACAAAAAAGCGGAAAATTATCGATTTGTTCAGCCTTGCACAAAACGCATAGCTGCCATGCGAGCCGATCCCTTGCAAATCCGCGATGAAATCAACATATCCAATGAAGCCGGCGAGTTCTGATGGACTTCTCCTCCCAGTGCCATCTTCGTCGGCTGTGTTCCCCTCTGGAGGTTTCGTTTTAAACCTTCCGATTTTACGGGCCGGAGAGCAATCTCAAGGCCCGTTTTTTTTGCCTACATGTAGAGCTTTTCTCCCTGCCTGCCCTCATAGAGATGGGCAACCTGCTCACCATATCCGTTGAACATCTGCGTGCGCATATAAAGGCCCGTATGCAGGATCCGTTCCTGATGCTGGTTCCAGCGCGGATGCGGCACGCCCGGATTGACGTTCGCCCAGAAGCCGTATTCCTGCGGCAGGACCTCCTCCCAGAAACTCACCGGTCTCCGGTCCGTGAAGCTTATGCGGCGAATGGACTTGATCGACTTGAAGCCGTATTTCCACGGCAGCGCCAGACGGATCGGCGCGCCGAACTGTTTGGCCAGCGGTTTGCCGTAAGCGCCGGTCACCATGAATGCGAGATCATTTGCCGCCTCATCGATGGTCACCCCTTCCACATAGGGCCATGGATACCAGCGCTGCTTCTGCCCTGCCGCCATCTGCGGATCGAGGAACGTCTCGAAGCGGATATATCTGGCTGAAGACAGGGGCCTCGCCATCGCCACCAGATCCTTGAGCGCAAATCCCGTCCACGGGATCGTCATGGACCAGGCCTCGACGCAACGATGCCGGTAGAGCCTTTCCTCCAACTGGACGCGGCGCGCCAGGTCCTCAAAGCCGATTGTGAAGGGTTCTTCCACAAGCCCGTCGATCTCGATATCCCACGGGCTTGTCCGCAAGGCTTGCGCCGCCCTCCAGATCTGCTTGTGGGAACCGAACTCGTAGAAATTGTTGTAGGTCGCGTTGACATCTTCGGGCGTGAGTTCGCGATCGAGCCTGTAGGCCGGGTTGCGTTCGGCCGGGTAAAGATCGGCGGTCGGATCGTCATCGGCCCTCGCCCGTCCGGGACCAGCGGCAATAGCGGCGGCAATGCCGAGACCGGTCAGTCCGAAGCCTCTGATGATTTCACGCCTGTTGAAGAACACCTCTTCGGGCGTGGCCTGAGCCTCACTCAGCGCCCAGGATGGTTTGTGAAGCACGTTTGGCAAAACCGGCCCTCCAGCAGCATGCACAGCGCTGTCCGGCGCGCCGCCAACTGCCGGGGATCATAAGATGGCCGCCGGCACAAACAATTCATGCCACTTCACAATGTGGTGTCCGGCTCGACCCGTTGCCGTAACCTATCTGCAGGCGGCACAAAAACGCTGGATACGGTGGCAGGCCTCTTCCAGCAGTTCCTCCGACGTCGCGTAGGAGATCCTGAAGTTCGGGCCGAGACCGAAGGCCGAGCCATGAACCACCGCAACGCCCTCGGTCTCCAGCAGCTCCGTCACGAAGTCCTCGTCACTCTCGATCGTCTTGCCGGACGGCGCCGTCTTGCCGATCAGACCGGCACAGGACGGATAGACGTAGAACGCCCCCTCCGGCGTCGGACAGGAGATGCCATTGGCCTGGTTGAGCATCGAGACCACGAGATCGCGGCGGCCGGCAAAGATCGTCTTGTTCCGTTCGATGAAATCCTGCGGACCGTTCAGCGCCTCCACCGCCGCCCATTGGGCAATGGAATTCGCGCCGGAGGTCTGCTGGCCCTGGATCATATCCATGGCCTTGATCAACTCCCGTGGGCCGCCCGCATAACCGATCCGCCAGCCCGTCATGGCATAGGCTTTCGACACGCCGTTCATCGTCAGGGTCCGCTCGTAGAGCTTCGGCTCGACCTGCGCAGGCGTCTTGAACTGGAACCCGTCATAACAAAGGTGCTCATACATATCATCGGTCAGCACCCAGACATGCGGATGCCTGAGCAGCACGTCGGTCAATGCGCGCAGCTCGCTTTCGCTATAGGCCGCTCCGGAGGGGTTGGACGGCGAGTTGAAAATCAGCCATTTCGTCTTCGGTGTTATGGCGTCTTCAAGAGCCTGCGGATCAAGCTTGAATGCGTCCTTGAGGCGGGTCTGTGCAAACACCGCCGTACCGCCGCAGATCGCCACCATCTCCGGATAACTCACCCAGTAAGGCGCCGGGATGACGACTTCGTCTCCGGCATTGAGCGTCGCCATCAGCGCGTTGAAAAGAATCTGTTTTCCGCCGGTGCCGACAATCACCTGATCGGGTGTGTACGCCAGCCCGTTCTCGCGCAGGAACTTGTCCGAGATCGCCTTGCGCAGTTCGGGAATTCCGGCAACGGGCGTGTATTTCGTCTCGCCGCGCCGCATCGCATCGATCGCCGCGTCCTTGATATTGTCAGGCGTGTCGAAATCCGGCTCGCCCGCGCCAAGCCCGATGACGTCGCGGCCCCGGGCTTTCAACTCCCGCGCTTTCTGTGAGACGGCAATTGTGGCTGAAGGCTTTACGCGCGAAAGCGCATCGGCAAGAAACGCCATGTCGGAATTCTCCATTTGAGCCAAGGGGCATAAACGGGACGGCTTCCCGTTTCGTGTATAATCCTATGTCGAATCAAGGCGCGAAGTTCAAGCCGCTCGCGGAACACGGCAATCGCGTCTGGCTTGCGGGGATAATGTCCGGGGAGAGGAAATGGCCGAATCCAGCGCGAACGGTCGGATCCTTTCCGAAACGGACGGCTCGTCGACCGCCTCCTTCGGACCTTTCGTCATGAAGACGGCGCTGCAGCCGATCATCGGCCGGAACCGCTCGGGCGCTCTGGTGCTGCGCGGCCTCGAGGGTCTTCTGAGGCTGTTTTTCAACGGCAACGCTTTCAGCCCCGCCGAGTTCTTCACCCGCATCGGCGACGGCGAGCGCCTCAATGTCGATGCGCTTTGCCGCAGGATACACATAGCAAACGCCGCGCTCGACCCGGTCAACGACAGCCTGCTCTTCCTGAATTTCGATCCCGGCGTTTACGAGAGCCACCGGCAGGTCGCTTTTGAAGTGATCCGGATGAAAAGGGACGCCGCGACGGGCGGTTTTTCTCCCCGCAGGATTGTCTGCGAAATGACCGAAGGGCACGCTGGCGCGCCAAACCGCCTCGTTTATCTGACGGAAAACCTGAGGGAACACGGCTTCAAGATCGCCGTCGACGATTTTGGCACACAATCGTCAGATGCGCGGCGCGTCAAACTGATCAGGCCCGATATCGTCAAGCTGGATTCCGTCTGGGTTAAACGGCTGATGGCAAGCCAAAGCGGCTTTTCGGCGCTGAAGGATGCTGTCGATCGCTTCCGACAGGACGGAGCGCAGGTCGTGGTCGAGGGGCTGGAGGAGGACTACCAGGTGGACCTTGCCTGGGGCGCCGGCGCCGATTTCGTGCAGGGTTTCGCTCTGGCCCGGCCGCAGCTGGCTCCAACACGGTTTTCCGGTATTTTCCGCCACAATGCAGCCTGACGGGCCGAGCGCCGGACTTGCCACCTTCCAGTCGTAAAGCCCGACACAAAATCACCACGACAAAAGTCCATCCGCGCCCCAATTCCGTCTCCATAGAGTCCATTTCCGGGTCTTAGCTCATCGTGCCGACAGACGGCTTGAGGCGGGTCACGAGAATGGAGGCTGACGATGGAACTGGACGGTAACTATCTCGATGCCAGCAGGCAGGCGCAGGATGCGCGCAAGAGGGTAAAACTGACCTTTTTGGCCATTGCCGCCTGCGCCCTCCTGTTCACCAATCTCGTCGCCGAAGGCAAACCCGTTGACACGCCGCCAAAAACCGAAACGTGCATGGATCACGGTATGAGCTGCACATTGCGCGCTTCGGCCGGGCGCGATTGAACCCGCTCCGCGAAAGAACTTTAACTCGCTAAACAAAACCCTATCTTCGTCTTGACGCTTCCGCCAAATAAACCAGAAGGTCTGGACATGCGCATACTGACGAAGACCGGCGCCGTTGCCGCCATATTTACGATCGCAACCGCGCCGGCAATCGCCGCCGATACCTATGCGACGAAAAAAGTCGACATCCGCGTGGAAACGGTCGCCGACGGACTTGAGCACCCCTGGGGTGTCGAGACTCTGCCCGACGGCGCTTTTCTTGTGACCGAACGTCCCGGCCGCATGCGGATCGTCGAGAACGGCACGCTCTCCGCGCCGCTGGACGGGCTGCCGGAGATCGCCGTCGGCGGCCAGGGCGGTCTGCTGGACGTCGCGCTCGCAAACGACTTCGACCAGAGCGGGACCATCTATTTCACCTTCTCCGAGCCCGGCCGTGGCGGCGCGGGAACCGCCCTGGCGCGCGCCAAGCTGGCGCGTGACGCCGGGGGCGCCCGGCTGGAAGACGTGGATGTCATTTTTTCGATGGACCGCAAGACACGGCGCGGCCAGCATTTCGGTTCCCGCATCGCCGTCGCCGGAGATGACACGATCTTCTTCTCGATCGGCGACCGTGGCGACGGAGCACGTTCCCAGGATCTGATGGACCATGCCGGCGCTGTTCTGCGTGTCGGCCCGGACGGCTCAATTCCGGCCGACAATCCTTTCGTCTCCGACGACAAGGCACTCTCGGAACTCTGGTCAAAGGGGCACCGAAACCCGCAAGGCATGGATATCGACAGTAAAACAGGGACGCTTTACGCGGTCGAACACGGCGCACGCGGCGGCGATGAAATCAATCAGCCGGAACCCGGTCTCAATTATGGCTGGCCTGTCATTTCCTACGGCCGGCACTATTCCGGCGCCAAGATCGGCATCGGCTCCGACGCGCCCGGCTATCAGCAGCCGATCCACTACTGGGATCCCTCGATCGCACCGGGCGGCATGACGGTCTACCGCGGCTCCATGTTTCCGGAATGGGACGGCGACTTTCTGGTCGCCGCACTGAAGGACCGCATGCTGGTGCGCGTGGACCGTGACAGCGCCGGCAACATCACCGGCGAGGAAAATCTGCTGGAAGGACGATACGGCCGGTTGCGGGATGTCAAAAGCGCCCCTGACGGCTCGCTCCTTGTCCTGACGGACGAACCGGACGGCGCTTTGCTGCGTATTTCGCGCAACTAGAGAAAGCCCGGTTTAAGGAGCCCGTTTTGAAATTCATTGCCTATGCGGCCGGCCTGCTGGTCCTCGCGGTCGTTTGCATCGCCATATTGTTTTTTGCCTACGGGCGCGAGCGGAGCTGGCTGCTGATCGCCGGCAGCCCCGACCGGGGCCGGATGGACCTTTCGGTCGTCCGGCGCAGCCCGACGGCAAATGATGCCCTGGCCTGCTCGGCGGGATTGCGCGAGGATTGCGACTTTACCCTGCCCGCCTTTGGCGAGGAGCCCGGACAACTCGCGGCAAAGCTTGCGGATCGGGTCGCCGCCGCCGACGCGCTTGCCCGCCGGGTCGACGACGCAACCGATCCCGCGCATGTGCGCTTCGTCACCTATTCGCCGCTGATGCGCTTTCCCGATCTTGTCAGCTTCCAGCTTGTCGAAATGCCGGACGGGAAGACGGGCATCATAGCCCATGCCCGCGCCCAGCTCGGACGGCTCGATTTCGGCGCCAACCGGGCACGGCTGGAAGCCTATCTCAACGACATCTGAAGCGATCGGCAAAAGCCTTGCGGCCGGGTGACCTGAACGGTTTCGTCGTGATCGGCATTGACGCATTTTGTCGCATCGGCCTGAACCAAAATGTCATTTAAGCCCTAATCCTTTACGGGCACAGCGATTTGGCTTGCCAATGTGAGTTGCAATACAGATCTGTCATAAAACTTTTTCTTGCTTATTTGCGCCACCTGCATCACTCTATCGCGCGTTCGGGCAATTTGCGAACACGGGAATCCTACAGATAGCCATGCGGACCGGAGACGCATAATATTCCGGGTGAACCCACACCCTGCTGAAACGAGCGTAAAAGGGATCACGATAACAGGGACCTTTCCGAAACTTTCGAGAACTGCCTGCCTTACCCGTCCAACGGGTAAAACCGACGACGTGCGGGCAATTGCCTGCGGACACAAAGAGGACCTGAAAGCATGGCCGAGACTGGCACTGTAAAGTTTTTCAACACCGACAAGGGTTTCGGTTTTATCAAACCCGATAGCGGCGAGTCTGACATCTTCGTTCACATTTCCGCCCTCAAGGATTCGGGCCTGGAGACACTTCTTGAAAACCAGAAAGTGTCGTTCGATACCGAACCTGACCGTCGCGGAAAAGGACCGAAGGCCGTCAATCTGACGGTCGTGGAGTAATCCGGTCACGGGTACCGCATAAAGGCCGCCTGACATTCTGTCGGCGGCCATTTTTTCAGCAGCACATCAGTTTTCTTCAATATCTTAAAGACTTCCATTCAGTTTCCGTTCCTTGCCCGAACATGAGAGTCCGATCCGAAAGGAAGTCCGGCCATCACAGGAAGGCCCGCACCCGCTATCTGCGCGGTCGTCATCAGCACCGCCCGCCCGTCGTCGTCCACAAGGGCATTCGCAATGCCGCCGCCGTTGCTCTTATGGGCTTTGCGGCCGGCGGACGCTGACCGCTGACATCCTATCTCTCACGCCGGGTCTCGACCGGCGTTTTTATGCGTTCAGCTTCGGTTCAGGCAGCGCCGACTAGCGTGTCATTCCAGGCGAAGGACAGATCGCATCAGGATGACAATCGAGAGGAATGGTAAGATGGGAAATCCGGTCAAAGTGCTTGTCGCAACGCTTGCAGTCACAGCTGCAACCCTTGCGCCGCTCTCACAATCCCACGCCCATGATCGCGGCCACCGGCATTATCATGACCACCATGGCGAGCGCGGCTGGTACGGCCCCAAACCCCGCAGGCACAAGCGCCACCGCGGCCCCGTCGTCATCGAGAAAAACAATGGCGACGACGCGGTTCTCTACGGAATTCTGGGGCTCGCGGCAGGCGCATTGATCACCGGCGCCTTGCTGAGCAGCCCGCCTCCCCAGCGGCGCTATGTGGAGCCCCGGCGTGCCTATAACCCGCCACCTGGAGCCTATGACCGGCCGTCAAACGACTATTATCCGCCGGCCCCCAGGCCCGCACCGGTCTATGCCGAGGGCAAATATGAACCCTGGACGGACGAATGGTATCGCTACTGCAGCCGGCGTTATCGTTCATTCAACCCGGCGACGGGCAATTTCAGGGGCTATGACGGCTACGACCACTTCTGCGTCGCACGCTAGGTCACAGGCCTTTGAGAAACGGGTTGGTGAGGCGCTCCTCGCCAATCCGTCCGCCGGGCCCATGGCCGCAGATGAAGCCGACCTCGTCACCCAGCGGCAGCACCTTGTCTCGAATGGAATCGAGCAGTTGCTGATGGTTGCCGCCCGGAAGATCCGTGCGGCCGATCGAGCCGCGGAAAAGCACGTCCCCCACATGCGCATGGCCGGGACAATGGAAAACCTCGAACGCATGGTCGCCGAACGAGACCTTCTCGCCCTCCGACAGCCAGCGGTCGGGGCTGACATTGCGCACGCCGCCCGCAAGGCCGAACATACGCGCCTGATCCTCAAGCCCCTCGAGCAGCGGTCTGTCGTCCTCATGCGGCCCGACAATCGCGACATCGAGCGCCTCCTTGAGGTCCATCGCCCCGCCGGCGTGATCGATATGCCCGTGTGTCAGCCAGATCGCCTCGATGCTGATTCCGTTCTTCTCAAGGACCTCCTGTATCGCCGCAACATCCCCGCCCGGATCGATCACGACACCTTTCTTGCTGTCGGAATCGAAAAGGATCGTGCAGTTCTGCTGAAAATCGGTCACCGGCACGATGCCGGCCTGTATCTGGCCCATGGTCATATCCCTGGTTGTTGAGGTGTCGACGGCCCCGAAGAGGAAGGCAAGACAAAGGGCGCGCAACCCGGATGGCGCGCGCCCTGCCGCAACGGGATTGTCCCCGCGCTATTCGGCCGCCTCACGTACCGGCTGAACAGCCCGCGCGTAGTCGTTCACCAGATTGGTGGTGATTTTGCCGACGGTAAAGCGATACGGACCGACCTCCGAAACCGGTGTGACCTCGGCCGCCGTGCCGGTGAGGAAACATCCTTCGAAACCTTCCATTTCTTCCGGCATGATCGCCCGTTCGACGACTTCATAGCCGCGCTTGCGGGCAAGCTCGATGACCGTACGGCGGGTGATGCCGTCGAGGAAGCAGTCAGGCGTCGGCGTGTGAATGACGCCGTCCTTGACGAAGAACACATTCGCGCCCGTGGCCTCCGCCACCCGGCCGCGCCAGTCGAGCATCAGCGCATCCGCATAGCCCCTGGATTCCGCCTCGTGCTTGGACAGCGTGCAGATCATGTAGAGGCCGGCGGCCTTTGATTTAGACGGGGCCGTGGCCGGGTCCGGGCGCCGATAGGCCGCCATGTCGAGACGAATACCCTTGAGCCGTTCTTCCGGTCTGAAATAGGAGGGCCACTGCCAGATGGCGATCGCCAGATTTATGCGGTTGTGCTGCGCCGAAATGCCCATCATTTCGCTGCCGCGCCATGCGACCGGGCGCACATACGCATCCTCGAAACCCTGGCGCTTCAGGAGTTCATTGCAGGCATCGTCGATTTCCTCGACGCTGTAGGGTATATCGAAGCCGAGCAGCTCGGCGGAATTGTGCAGCCTTTCGGTGTGCTCGCGCAGCTTGAAAATCACGCCGCCATAGGCACGCTCGCCCTCGAACACGGAGCTGGCATAGTGCAGACCGTGGGACAGCACATGCAGCTTGGCGTCCTTCCATGGAACGAACGCGCCATTATACCAGATTTCGCCCTCAAGCTGATCGAAGGGGACCGATGCCATTGCGTTACCTCCAGCGCCGTCGCGCTTCCTTGGATGTTGTATTCGCCGGGTATGAGAAAAGCCCATGGAGAACCGGAAATGGGGCGTGCGAAGCTCAAAGCCGCAAAAACGCCGGGACCCGTGTCCATGGAGGGTTTTACATCCTTGACGCAGGATGAGGCTATCAATAGCATCAAATTATGTCAACAAGGCTGACATATTTGAAATATTATGTCGGCCGGATGGGCGACTTTGAAAGGGACAGACATCATGCCGTCCGACAGGGCACGTAAAATACCGGACGCCGACACCATAACCGGCCCGCTCTCGGAAAGTGACGGGATCGATTTCGAGATCATCGAGATGCTGTATTTCGCCTATCGCGACTTCACGTCCGACCCCGATGCGATTCTCGCGAAATTCGGCTTCGGCCGGGCCCACCACCGGGTGGTGCACTTTGTCAATCGCCAGCCCGGCATGACCGTCGCCGACCTGCTTGACACTTTGCGCATCACCAAGCAGAGCCTTGCGCGGGTTCTGAAGCAGTTGGTGGATTCAGGTTATATCCACCAGGTTGAAGGACCGAACGACCGCCGGCAAAGGCGTCTCTATCCGACTCATAAGGGTCGGGAACTGGCCCTGGAACTGGCTCGGCCACAGTCTCGCCGCATAACCGAAGCACTAAGGGGCATCGATCCCGAGGGGCAGAAGCTGATCAGACGATTCCTGCAGGGCCTGGTAGACCGGGATTGACCGATGGGGTTTTGGCGACAACGATGAGGAGGCGGCATGCCGGCTGAAGCGCTTTCCGACAACGCTGCACATCTGCTTGTCGTGGACGACGACACGCGAATTCGCGACCTGTTGAACCGCTATCTCAGCGATCAGGGTTTTCGCATCACCACCGCCGCGGACGCGGCCGAGGCCCGGCGCAAGCTGGAAGGTCTCGAGTTCGATCTGCTGATCGTCGACGTCATGATGCCCGGCGAAACCGGCGTTGCATTGACCAAGGGGCTGCGCGAGATACGCGACGTGCCGATATTGATGCTGACGGCGCTTGCGGAAATCAGCAGCCGTCTCGAAGGCCTCGAAGCCGGCGCCGACGACTATCTTGCAAAGCCGTTCGATCCGCGTGAGCTGGTGCTGCGCATCAACAATATTCTCAAGCGCGGCGGCCCGCCCGACATTCCCCAGATCGAACAGATCGTCTTCGGACCCTATACGTTCGGCCTGGCGCGGCGCGAGTTGAAACGCGGCGCCGAAGTCGTGCGCCTGACGGACCGGGAACAGGAAATCATGGTCCATTTCGCCCAGCGGCCGGGAGAAACCATTCCCCGGCACGAACTGGTGGGCGAGGATATCGATATCGGCGAGCGCACCATCGACGTTCAGATCAACCGCCTGCGCCGCAAGATCGAGGAAGACCCGGCCAATCCCATGTGGCTGCAGACCGTCCGCGGCATCGGCTACCGGCTGAGCGTCGAATAGGGCGCATACCCGGATATTCGCCTGCACGGCCAGTCGTTTAACGCGATTTTGTCGGGCCGGCTCACGGTTTCTTTGCTATAAGGGGGCCGCGCGGTGCAGGCACGTCCCGGCTATGACCGCGCTTGCAGGACCGGTTTATGACAACGATCGATTCCATACGGCGCGAATACGAACGCTATCCGCCGAAAGGCATAAGGCGCTACACGCGCTGGTTCACCCGCCGCGTTCCGACGGGTCTTTACGGCCGCACGCTCCTGATCATCATCCTGCCCATGGTCATCCTGCAGTCGGTGATCGCCTTTGTCTTCATGGAGCGGCACTGGCAAACCGTCACCCAGCGCCTGTCGACGGCGGTCACCCGCGACATCGCCGCGATCATCGACGTGATCGACACCTATCCCCAGGACGCCAATTTCGACGAGATCACCCGCATCGCCCGCGACCGGCTGCAGCTCAACATCGCGATAGAGCCGGAAGGAGCGCTGCCGCCTCCGCGCTCCAAACCCTTCTTCTCGATCCTGGATTCCATCCTCAGCGAGGAGATCACCAGGCAGATCAAGCGTCCGTTCTGGATCGACACGATCGGCGATTCCAACCTTGTCGAGATCCGCATCCTGCTCGATGACAAGGTCCTGCGCGTCTTTGCCCGCCGCAGCCAGGCCTATGCGTCCAACACGCATATTTTCCTGTTGTGGATGGTCGGAACCTCCTTGGTCCTTCTGATCATCGCCATCCTGTTCCTGCGCGGCCAGATCAAACCGATCCTCAGCCTTGCCGATGCTGCCGAGAGCTTCGGCAAGGGACAGAGGATGCCGGAGGATTTCCGGCCTCGAGGGGCCGACGAAATCCGCCGCGCCGGCCTCGCCTTTATCCGCATGCGCGAGCGCATCGAGCGGCAGATCGAACAACGCACCGCGATGCTGACCGGCGTCAGCCACGACCTGCGCACCATTCTGACGCGCTTCCGGCTGCAACTGGCGCTCGTCGGCAACGAGGCAGAGACGGCGCGCCTCAATGACGACATCGACGATATGCAGTCCATGCTTGAAGGCTACCTGTCGTTCGCACGCGGCGAAGCGCAGGAGGACGTCGGCGAACTGGACCTGCAGAAACTCTTTGTCAAGCTGGACGAGCATGCGCGGGTCCATGGCCGCAACATCACCTGCGCCATCGACGGCGAGCCGCTCGTCAAGGTGCGGCCGAACGCTTTTTCGCGGCTGGTCATCAACCTGGCCTCGAATGCCTGCCGGCATGCGCGGAACATCAATGTCCAGGCCACCATCCGCACCGGATGGCTGACCATTGTCATCGACGACGACGGTCCCGGCATTCCCGCCGATTTGCGCGAGGATGTCTTCAAACCCTTCTTCCGTCTCGACGAGGCACGCAATCAGGACAAGAGCGGCACCGGTCTCGGTCTCGCCATCGCCCGCGACATCGCCCGCAGCCACGGCGGCGATATCACCCTCGCCGAGAGCCCGATGGGCGGCCTCCAGGCCGTCATCCGCGTGCCGGCGTAAAGGAATACCGGGAACAGGCCGCTCTCGCACACCCGCAACAAGACATCGCGGACATTAGAGCGAGTTGTGAGACCTAAAGAGACGACGCAGATAGACGGCGGGGTGCCTTGTCTCCGCTCCGGCGGCGTCTTAGCGAATGTACGGCCCGCGCGATAACGCGTTCCTCATCCGTCGGGATCACCATCACGCGCGTGCGACCGTTTCCGATATCCTGCGCGTTTCTTGCGTTCAGCTCCGGGTCGATGCCGATACCGAGATAGTCGAGGCCCTCAACGATGCGCTGGCGGATCGGGCTCGCATTTTCGCCGACCCCTCCGCAGAAAACGAGGGCGTCAACACCGCCCAATACCGCCGATAGCGCGCCTGTTTCCCGGCGTGCGCGGAACACATAATAGTCTATCGCCTGCCTGGCCTCCGCCCGGTCCGAAGCCAGCAATTCGCGCATGTCGCCGGTAAATCCGGACAGCCCCAAAAGCCCGCTCTCGTGGTAGAGCATGTGCATCAAATCCCGCGGCGCCATGCCCCTTTGCTCAATGAGGTACAGCAAGACACCCGGATCGATCTGGCCGCACCGCGTGCCCATCGGCAAACCGTCTAGCGCGGAAAACCCCATGGTGGAGCCGACACTGTGGCCCTTGCGTATCGCACACATCGACGCTCCATTGCCGAGATGCGCCACAATGATACGGCCCTTGTGAAGGTCGGGGAACTGCTCGGCGATCACGCTCGCAATGTAGTTGTAGCTGAGCCCGTGAAATCCATAGCGCCTGATGCCCTGGTCGTAATAGGCGCGCGGCAGTGCAAAAGCGTCGTTCACCCAGGGGTGCCCGCGGTGGAACGCCGTATCGAAACAGCCGATCTGGACGGCACCGGGAAATGCCGCCTGCGCCGCTTCGACACCGGCCAGATTGTGCGGCTGATGCAATGGCGCCAGCGGTTCGAATTCCGCCAGCGCCTGCAGGATATCCCGCGTCAACACAGCCGGCTCGACAAAGTCCGGACCGCCATGCACGATCCGGTGGCCGATGCCGGAAATCTCCAGACCGCTCATATGCGGGGACAAAGCCTGCATTGCCGCATCGAGCGCTTCGGCTTGCGTGGGTGCGTTCACCCCGACCGAGGTTGTTGCCGCCTTTGTATGAAGTACAAGTCGCGCGCCATCACCGATGCCGTCGACCTGGCCATGCACCAGCTGTTCCGGTTCCGGCGCGTCAAGATAGAGGCCGAATTTGATCGAAGAAGACCCGGCGTTCAGCGTCAGTATACCCGTCATATCTTTTGTGCCTCGTTGAACAATGCGGCGATTGCAGCCGAGGCCACACGTGTCCGGTTGCCATCGGCGCGGCTTGTCAGCATGATCGGCACCTGCGCGCCCAGAACGATGCCCGCCGCCTCGGCGCCGGCCAGATACATCAATTGCTTGGCGATCATGTTGCCCGCCTCGAGATCCGGCGCCACCAGGATATCGGCCTGTCCGGCCACATCGGACCGGATGTTCTTGTTCGCGACAGCCCGCATCGAAACGGCGTTGTCGAAGGCCAGCGGGCCGTCCAGTATTCCGTCCGTGATCTGGCCGCGGTCCGCCATCTTGCACAGGGCGCTGGCTTCGACGGTGGACTGCAGCCGCGGCGTGATCGTCTCAACGGCGGACAGGATTGCCACCTTGGGCATCCCGATACCGATGGCGCGGGCCAGATCGATGGCGTTCTGGACGATATCGGCCTTGGTTTGCAGATCCGGCGCGATATTGATGGCAGCATCCGTGATAATAAGCGGCTTCGAGTAGGTCGGCACATCCATGACATAGACATGGCTCATGCGGCGCGCACTGCGCAGTCCGGTGTTCTTTGCGACCACGGCAGACATCACCTCGTCCGTGTGCAAGGCCCCTTTCATCAGGGACCGTACCCGCCCCTGGCGCACCAGTTCGACCGCCCGCTCGGCGGAGGCGTGGCTGTGTCGCGTATCGATGATCTCAAGCCCGGCGATATCGAGACCGCCTTCCTGCGCGACCGCCGTGATCCGTTTTTCCGGCCCCACCAGGACGGGCGCAATCAGCCCCTGCTCGCGGGCCGCCAGCGCGCCTTCCAGCGAACGGATATCGCACGGGTGCACAACGGCGGTCGGCAAAGACGGCACCGCCCGCGCCGCCGCCAGAAGCCGGTCATGCACAGCGCCTTTGCGATGCAGGACCAGGTCGGGCATCGCCACCTGCGGCCGGCGGATTTTCTTCTCCGGCGCGAGCACCACGGCCTGTCCGGTGATAACCGGGCTGCCATCGCCGTTCGTACATTGGCAATCCAGGGTCAGGCGCTTCTTTTCAATGTCTTTTTCGGCAACGGTCACACGCACCGTCACCGTATCGCCTATACCGACCGGTTTGAGGAATTTAAGTGACTGGTCCAGATAGATCGTTCCGGGGCCCGGCAATTGCGTGCCCAGCACGGTCGAAATCAGCGCGCCGCCCCACATCCCGTGTGCAATGACCTTGTGAAAGATATCGTCCTGGGCAAATTCTTCATCGACATGCGCCGGGTTCACATCGCCCGAGACAACGGCAAACGCATCGATATCGCGAGCCGTCAGTGTGCGCACAAGCTCGGCGTGATCGCCCACCTCTATTTCTTCAAAGGGCCGGTTTTCGATGTATTTCATGCTGGCATGGTGATCAGACAATATGATGGCCTCCATCGATATAGGCGGTATTGCCGCTGACCGAACGGGCAAATTCCGACACCAGACAGGCCGCCATGGCGCCCACCTCCTCGATCGTGGTCAGACGGTGCAAGGGCGCGCGTTTTCTGGCGTCCTCGATCAGTTTGTCAAAATGGGCGATCCCCGATGCTGCGCGGGTTTCCAGCGGACCGGGTGACATCGCGTTGACGCGAATATTCCTTGAGCCGAGTTCAACAGCCAGATAGCGCACCGTTGATTCCAGGGCGGCTTTGACCGGACCCATGATATTGTAGTGGTCCACCACCCGTTCAGCACCGTGGTAGGACACGGTCAGGATCGTGCCGCCATCCACCATCAGCGGCTCGGCGCGCTGCGCCAGACGGATCAGCGAATGCACCGAGATGTCCATCGCCATCCCGAACCCGTCACGGGAACAATCGACGACACGCCCGTGCAGATCGTCCTGCGGGCAGTAGGCGATGGAGTGGATCAGAAAGTCCAGCCGGCCCCAATGAACCTTGATCGCCTCGAAGACCGCATCCATCTGCGCCATATCGGTGACGTCCATCGGCAAAAACAGTTCGCTTGCAACCGCATCGGCGACGGGTTGAATAAACCTGCGGGATTTCTCGGACTGGTACGTCATCGCGATATCGGCGCCGAAGCCGCGGCACACCCGCGCACATCCCGCCGCGATTGACTGCTCATTGGCGACGCCAACGACCAGCCCGCGTTTACCGGCAAGAAAATCAGATGTCGGCAGCATGCCTTACTCCATTTTTACGTAGGTTCCCGGCGCGTCATCCAACGCGCCGGTGATTTGCGGAGGCGCCGATTTGCCGCTGGAATGGCGCACGAGCCACTCGGCCCATGCCGGCCACCAGCTGCCCTCTTGAGACGATGCTTTCTCCAGCCAGTCTTCAGGCGCCAGAGCCTTGTCCCTGTCACGGATGGTGTGCATGCGGAAATGGCGGCGCGGGTGCCCGGGCTCGGAAATGACGCCGGCATTGTGCCCGCCATTGGTCAGGACGAACGTCACATCGGCATGGCCCAGATTGTGGATCTTGAAGACAGACCGCCAGGGCGCGATATGATCGGTCTCGGTGCCCACGCCGAATACAGGCATGCGAATGTCGCGCAACGATATTGCGTGCCCGTCCACATGATACCGCCCCGCCGCCAAATCGTTGTTCAGGAACATGTGGCGCAGATATTGCGCGTGCATGCGGGCCGGCATCCGCGTGCTGTCCGCATTCCACGCCATCAGGTCGTTCATCGGCGCATCGTCGTCACCCATCAGATAGGCGCGAATCATGCGCGACCAGATCAGGTCATTGGACCGCAGCATCTGAAAGGCGCTCATCATCTGACCGGAGTCCAGATACCCCTGCGCATCCATGACATCTTCGAGGAACGACACCTGACTTTCATTGATGAACAGCATCAGCTCTCCGGCTTCGCTGAAGTCTGTCTGCGCAGCCAGGAGGGTCATGCTCTGCAGCCGGTCATCGCCATCCCGCGCCATCCTGGCGGCAGCAATCGACAGAAGCGTGCCGCCGAGACAGTAGCCGGTCGTATGCACCTTTTTTGCACCCGTGGCCTCGCAGATATGTTCAAGCGCCGCCATCGGACCCTGTTGCAGATAGTCGATCATGCCGAGGCCCGCATCCTCGGCACCCGGGTTGCGCCACGAGATCATGAAGACCGTAAAGCCCTGTTCGGTCAGAAATCGTACCATCGAGTTTTCAGGACTGAGGTCGAGAATATAGAATTTCATGATCCAGGCGGGCACGATAAGGACCGGCTCGGCATGCACCGTCCTGGTGACGGGTTCGTACTGGATCAGTTCCATCAGGTGGTTGCGATAGACAACCTTGCCTTTGGTGACCGCCAGATCCCGACCGACCACCTTGCCGGGGCTTTTTCTTTTGCCGCCGATCGCCGCCTGCCAGTCGCGGACAAACGCCGTCCCGCCTTTGATCAGGTTTTCACCATGTTGCTCGATGGTGCGCGCCATCGCCTCCGGATTGGTGAGCAGGAAATTCGAGGGTGCGAAAGCGTCAATCATCTGTCGCATCAAGAATGTCATGGCCCGGTCATGGAGAGGGCTCAGCCCCGGAACGTTCGACGTCGCGCGATTCGCAAAATCCTCGGTCAGAAGGAAGGCCTGCGCCAGCGCTGCATAAGGTTTTTGCTTCCATGCATCGCCGGCAAAGCGGCGATCGCCTTTCCTTGGCGCAATCGGGCGCTCATTTTCACCTTCCGGACATCCGCCGGCGACATAGCCGATCCAGTCCGCCCAGTTTTGTTGCGCCTTGAATGCGAGGGAAATCTGCTTGTCGGGCGCGCTTGCCAGATGCAAGGCCCAATCGTTGATCATGTTGAGCACGAATGCCGGCGATGTCCCGCCTGTCAACCGGGCTATCTGCTGGCGCAAAACCCGGCCATTTCCGTCAAGGCCGGGTGTGTCGTCCGCCCCCACACCCGCCTCGTTGTTGTTGAAATCTCTCATTCAGAATCTGCCACCTGTCCGCTTTGCTTTTCTAGTATTTAGGTACGGTGACAGAAGTAATACAGACACGCAGATTATCGGCCGCATCGTGACAGCGACCCGTCACAGGAACGTGTCAGGTGAGCACCCTCAAACCGTTCGGCAAGCGTCGGAGCGATGACGGTGATGTGGTCGAGCTTCAGCACAATAAGAAGTCTCCAAGACTGTCCGGAGCGCCCATATGATGCGATCAGCGGTGAAATGCAAATGCGACGATCGGCTGGCCCGGCTTCCCAAAACACGCCTGCGCGAACTTGTGCCGCTCCGTGCCTTCTATGCGGACGCTTCGTCACGCTGGCGTTTCAGCCTCTCACCGGAGAGAAAGTCGGGCGCTAAAACAGCCGGCCGCCATTCGGCACAGGTTTGTCGATGGCGGCCAGCACCACCTCGCCGTCCTCGTCGGGAAAGCCGAGCACCAGCACTTCGGACATGACCGGGCCGATCTGGCGCGGCGGGAAGTTGACGACGGCCATCACCTGCCGCCCGACAAGCTCTTCCGGCTCATAATGCCTGGTGATCTGCGCGGAGGATTTGCGGATGCCGAACTCGGGACCGAAATCGACCTTCAACTTGATGGCCGGTTTGCGCGCCTCCGGGAAAGGCTCAGCCTCGACGATCGTGCCCGCGCGGATCTCGACCTTTTCGAAATCGGACCATGAAATCGTGTCAGTCATGGTTTATCCGCGCTCCGCGAGTTCGCGCGATCTTCGGGCCGCCGCGGCAATGGCTTCATCAAAAAGCGCCTGCATACTGCCGTCGCGCATCAGCACCTCCAGCGCCGCCGCGGTGGTTCCGCCTGGAGAGGTCACGTTTTTGCGAAGAGTCACGGCATCATCTTCAGACTGGTGGAGCAGTTCCCCTGCCCCCGCGACGGTCGCGCGCGCGAGCCGCATCGAAAGGTCCGCGTCGAGACCGGCCTTCCTGCCCGCTTCCGCCATACATTCCACGAGATGGAATATATAGGCAGGTCCGCTGCCCGAGACGGCGGTGACCGCATCGAGCAGATTTTCCTCGTCAAGCCATTCGACCGGCCCGGTCACCGCGAGCAGGGCGTGGGCCTCTTCGCGCTGCTCTTTGCTGACGCGCCCGTTTGCGACCGCCGCGGTAATACCGCGTCCCACCATCGCCGGCGTATTGGGCATCGAGCGTACGATCGCCGTGTCGCCCAGATGCCGCTCCATCGTTTCGATGGTCGTCCCGGCCGCGATGGAGATCGAAACCGTGTCGGAGCCGACCAGCGGCTTCAACTGCGGCAG
>NZ_CFHWAF010000078.1:0-21956 GCF_984452065.1 Hoeflea sp.
ACCCGCGTTTCAAACTGGTTGTCGGATCGACGGAAGGCGAAACCATCCTGTCAACAAACAACAAGATGCCGCCGCTCGACAATCCCAAGGTGCGTGAAGCCATCGCCCATGCCATTGACCGGCAGGCCATCATCGACGGGGCGATGTTCGGATACGGCACGCCCATCGGGACGCACTTTGCGCCGCATCATCCGGCCTATGTCGATCTGACCGGGCAGTCGAACTTCGATCCCGAAAAGGCCAAGGCACTGCTGGCCGAAGCAGGGTTCCCGGACGGCTTCACCACGACGCTGAAACTGCCGCCTCCGTCCTATGCCCGCCGCGGCGGCGAGATCGTCGCCTCGCAACTGCGCAATATCGGCATCGAGACCGAGATCAGCAATCTGGAATGGGCGCAATGGCTGGAGCAGGTGTTCCGGGGCAAGGATTTTGGACTGACCATCGTCTCCCACACCGAACCGCTCGACATCGGCATCTATGCCCGGCCGGACTACTACTTCCAGTACGACAATGCCGATTTCCAGAAGATCATCGAGGATCTGAACAACGCGACCGACCCGGATGAGCGCAACAGGCTGCTCAAGGCCGCGCAACAGAAAATCGCCGACGACTATGTCAACGGCTATCTGTTCCAGCTTGCCAATACGGGTGTCGTCAACGCCAAGCTGCGCGGCGTGTGGGAGAACGCGCCGACACAGGCGGCCGATATGACGGCGGTCTACTGGGAAGACTGAGCAACCGGGGAGCGGGCGCGACAAACCGGCGCCCGCTTTTCAAAACCCGAACGGGCCGGATCGGCCTGTCTGACCGAAGCGATTTCGAGCCGGCTTCATGCTTCCCTATGTCTTCAAACGGCTGGTCTCCCTGACCCTCAGCCTGCTTGCCGCGAGCCTGGTGATTTTCTTCGTCATCGAAGTCGTTCCGGGCGACCCGGCATCATTCATGCTGGGGCTGAACGCCGAGCCCGAAACCGTTGCCGCCCTGCGCGAGAGCCTTGGCCTCAATGCCTCGGCGCCGGTTCGCTACTGGCAGTGGATCACCGGCTTGCTGCAGGGGGAATTCGGCACCAGCTACACCTATCGCGTTCCGGTCAGCGAACTCATTGTCGACCGCATCTGGGTGTCGATGCCCTTGTCCGTCTACGCGCTGCTGCTTTCGACGGTGATCGCCTTTCCGGTCGGCGTACTGGCCGCGGCGCGGCGCAACTCGCCCACAGACGTCTCGATCATGGGTGTGACGCAGCTCGGCATTGCGGTGCCGAATTTCTGGTTCGCCATGCTCCTCGTGCTGGTCTTCGCCGTGACCCTCAGATGGTTTTCCGCCGGCGGATTTCCCGGCTGGGAAGCGGGCTTTTTTGCCGGCATGAAGGCGCTCACCCTGCCGGCGGTCGCGCTGGCCCTGCCGCAGGCATCGATCCTTGCCCGTGTCATGCGCTCCTCGCTGCTCGATACGCTGGGCGAGGATTTTGTGCGCACGGCCCGCGCCAAGGGTTTGACCCGCCGCCAGGCGCTCTGGCGCCACGCTCTGCGCAATGCGCTGATCCCGGTGCTGACCATTATCGGCCTTCAGTTTTCCTTCCTGCTTGCCGGCGCGATCATCATCGAGAACGTGTTCTTCCTGCCCGGCCTCGGCCGGCTCGTGTTCCAGAGCATCACGCAACGCGACCTCATTGTCGTCAAGAGCGTGATCTTCCTGCTCGTCTTTGCGGTGATCCTCGTCACGTTCATTGTCGACATCACCTATGCGATCGCCGATCCGAGATTGCGGAGGGCGCGCGCATGAGCGATATGCGCGTCGAGCCGTCGCTGAGAGCCGGCATGGTGGCCGCGGCGCTGCGCTCGCCGAGCTTCATGATCGGTCTGGTTCTGACCGCGCTGTTCGTCGCGGTGGCGCTGATCTCCTTTGTCTGGACGCCCTATGACGTGACCCAGCTCGACATTGCCAACAAGCTGAAGACGCCCTCCCTGGCGCACTGGTTCGGTACAGACGCGTTCGGCCGCGACATCTTTTCCATGGTTATGGTAGGCGCGCGCGTGTCGATCGCCGTCGCACTCATTGCCGTCGGCATCGGCATCGTCATCGGCGTGCCGCTGGGCCTGCTCGCGGCCGCGCGGCATGGCAGCCTCGTTGACGAGATCGTCATGCGCACAAACGATCTGGTCTTTGCGTTCCCGGCGCTGCTCATGGCGATCATGATCACGGCCGTCTTCGGGCCGAGTGCTGTCAACGCCATCACCGCGATCGGCATATTCAACATTCCGGTCTTCGCCCGGCTGTCGCGCGGCGCCGCGCTGTCGCTGTGGCAGCGCGATTACATCCTCGCGGCACGCGTTGCCGACAAGGGCAAAACCCACATCTCGGCCGAGCATATCCTGCCCAACATCACCAATCTCCTGATCGTGCAGGGGACGATCCAGTTCTCGCTCGGCATCCTCGCCGAGGCCGGCCTTGCCTATGTCGGTCTCGGCACCCAGCCGCCCTTGCCGAGCTGGGGACGCATGCTCTCCGAAGCCCAGACCATGATCTATATCGCGCCGCATCTGGCGATCTTTCCGGGTCTTGCCATCGTGTTCACCGTGCTCGGGCTCAATCTCATGGGCGACGGCCTGCGCGATATCTTCGATCCCAAGCTCAGGCGGGCGCGCTGATGTCGCTGCTCGATGTCGAACATCTGACGCTGTCGATCAAGGGCGCGCCGATCCTTGACGATGTTGATCTCAAGGTGGACGCCGGCGAGGTGCTCGGTGTTGTCGGCGAATCCGGTTCCGGCAAATCCATGACGGCGATGGCGATCATGCAACTCCTGCCGGCCGGCACGCAATGGACCGGTTCGATAAGGCTGGACGGCAAGGCGCTGGAGACATTTTCCGAAAAGGACATGTGCGCGCTCAGGGGCAATGACATCGGCATGGTCTTCCAGGAGCCGATGACGGCGCTCAACCCGGTGCAGACGATCGGCGATCAGGTGGCCGAGACAATCCTCGTGCACTCCGGCAAGTCGCGGCGCGAGGCCAAACGGATCGCGAGAGAAGCGCTTAACCGCGTCGGCCTGCCGGAGGACCGCTTTCCCCTCGACCGCTATCCGCATGATCTGTCCGGCGGCCAGCGTCAGCGCGTGGTGATCGCCATGGCGATCGCGCTTCGCCCCAAGCTTCTGATCGCGGACGAGCCGACCACCGCGCTCGATGTCACCACCCAGGCCCAGATACTCAAACTGCTGAAGAAACTGGTCGATGAAGACGGCATGGGCCTCATCCTCATCACCCATGATCTGGCGGTCGTTGCCGAAATGGCCGACCATATCGCCATCATGAAGGATGGCCGTGTGGTCGAAGCGGGCGATACGCTGGCGCTGTTCCGCCGCATGGAGCACCCCTACACCAGGGCGCTTTTCGAGGCCTCCAGCCATGTCCCGAGCCGAAATCCGGTGCATGTGCCGGAGCGGGGCAAGCCGGTGGTCGAGGTCAGCGACGTCGTCCGGGACTATCCTTTGCCGCGCCGGTCCCTGTTTCGCGCGCCCGGTCACTTCCGCGCCGTGGATCATGTTTCATTGGCCATCCGCCGCGGCGAGAATGTCGGCCTCGTGGGGGAGAGCGGCTGCGGCAAATCCACCCTGACGCGCGCCATCCTGGCGCTCGACCCCGTCCAGGGCGGTGAGATCAGGCTCAACGGCAGCGTCTTTTCGACCGGCGGCGAGGGGCCGGGCCGGGATATGCGGCGCCGCGTGCAGGTGGTCTTTCAGGATCCCTACAGCTCGTTCAATCCGCGCCATCGCGTCGACCGGCTTATCTCGGAGCCGTTTTTCCTTCTTGACAAGCAGCCGGACCGCGAAGAGCGGCGCAGGCGTATCGACAATGCCTTGATCAATGTCGGGCTTCGGCCCGATGACGCGCACAAATACATCCATGAGTTTTCCGGCGGCCAGCGGCAGAGGATTGCGATCGCGCGGGCGCTGATCATCGAACCGTCCCTGATCGTGCTGGATGAGGCCGTCTCGGCGCTGGACGTCTCGATCCGTGCCCAGATCCTCGACCTTCTGGCGGATCTGTCCGACCGGCTCGCCATTTCCTATCTTTTCATTTCACACGACCTTTCGGTGGTGCGCGCCATCACCGACCGGGTGCTCGTCATGAAATCCGGCAAGGTCGTGGAAGAGGGGCCGACGGAGGATGTTTTCCGTAATCCGCAGCACAGCTATACGCAGGAGCTGCTGGCGGCGACGCCCGTCCTGGACGAGGCGCTGAGGGCGCGCGAGGCTGAGATCGGCAATGGTTGAATTGGGCGCGAGATATCAATGTGGTAAGAGGCTGGCAATATGATCGGGAGAAACGGCAATGAGGCTTGCAGGCAAATCGGCAATCGTGACCGGCGGTGCGTCCGGGTTCGGCGCGGGGATCGTCACCAAGTTCATCGCGGAGGGGGCGAAGGTCCTGGTTGCCGACATCAATGGAGAGGCGGCGGCGTCCTTTGCACAACAACAGGGACCGGGCGCAACGGCACACACGGTCGATGTCTCCGACGCGATCAGCGTGGAGGCCATGGTCGACGCCGCCCTCGCCGAATTCGGCGATGTCGACATTCTGGTCAACAATGCCGGCGTCGCCCATCAGCCGGCGCCGCTTGAAGAGGTGACCGAGGAGGATTTCGACCGGGTGATTGCGGTCAACGCCAAGTCGGTTTTCCTGACCGCCAAGGCGCTTGTGCCTCATATGAAGAAACGCCGTAGCGGCGTGATCCTCAACGTTGCGTCCACGGCCGGCGTCAGCCCGAGGCCGCGCCTTAACTGGTACAATGCGTCGAAGGGCTGGATGATCACCGCGACCAAGGCCATGGCCGTCGAACTGGCGCCCAGCGGCATCCGGGTCAACGCCCTCAATCCGGTCGCCGGCGAAACGCCGCTGCTCAAGACCTTCATGGGCGAGGACACGCCCGAGATGCGGGCCAAATTTCTGGCGACCATTCCGATCGGCCGGTTCTCGACGCCGGAAGACATGGGAAATGCCGCCTGCTACCTGTGTTCGGACGAAGCGTCGATGGTCACCGGCGTCGCGATGGAGGTCGACGGCGGCCGCTGTATCTGACCGGACGGCCATCCTTCTTCAGCGATGCGGCCAAGCTCGGGTGGTGTTTTCGCCACTCCCGGACCCATTCAGGCTTGACAGTCCATGACGGGGCTGGCTCCATTGAACTGGAATAATTCAAAACGGGCACCATGTTTGTGTTCATGACGTCAGCGCGTCGCAAATCGGCGGGCGTGCCTGATGGCCGAAAGCTGTGAGGCAGGACTGTTGAGACGAAATTGAGCCGACATATATTCGAATATGTTTCAGCGTTTCTGGGAGGAGTTGAATGACAAGCATAGCGATGACAGTGAACGGGCGCGAGGTCAGCGCGGACGCCGAGGACCGAACGCTTCTGGTGGAGTTTCTGCGCGACAATCTGGGCCTCACCGGCACCCATGTCGGCTGTGACACGTCCCAGTGCGGGGCTTGCGTCGTCCATGTCGATGGGGCCGCGGTGAAATCCTGCACCATGCTTGCCGCCCAGGCGGCCGGTTCCGAAGTGACCACCATCGAGGGCCTCGCCGGCGGCGCGGAACTCCACCCGGTCCAGAAGGCTTTTCACGAAAATCACGGATTGCAGTGCGGCTTCTGCACGCCCGGCATGATCATGGCCGCGACGGAGATGATTCGCCGCCACGGCGCGTCGCTGGACGAAAAAACGGTTCGGGCCGAGCTGGAAGGCAATATCTGCCGCTGCACCGGCTACCACAATATCGTCAAATCCATTCTTGCCGCAGCGGCGGAAATGGGCGGCGCGCAACAGGCAGCCGAATAGATCAATTGGGTGCGGAGTGGACACCGTTCGGGCCTTGACCGCCTGATCCGTCCGAGCGCGAGGAGACCCGTTCAAGGACGGGCGCGCACCGGACGCAGGAGCCACCCGCCGAATGGAGGAGATTTCAGATGGGTGTTGAAGGAATTGGCGCCAGTGTTGCGCGCAAGGAAGACAAGCGTTTCATAACCGGTAAGGGCCGCTATACCGATGATATGGTGGTACCGGGCATGAAACATGCCTGTTTCGTGCGCAGCCCCCATGCTCACGCCAGGATCAAGGGCATCGACAAGACCGAGGCGCTCGACGTCGACGGGGTCATCGATGTGCTCGACGGCAAACAACTGACCGAAGACGGAATCGGCAATCTGATTTGCGGCTGGATGATCCACTCCAAGGACGGCTCGCCCATGAATATGGGCGTCTGGCGGCCGCTCGCCGAGGACACGGTGCGCTATGTCGGTGACGCCGTGGCTATTGTCGTTGCCGAGACCCGCGCACAGGCGCGCGCCGGCGCCGAAGCTCTCGCTGTCGACTATGAGGAACTGCCGGCGGTCACCGAATCTGTCAAGGCGCTGGAAGAGGGAGCTCCGCAGATTCATCCCGAAGCCGCAAACAATCTCATCTTCGACTGGGAAATCGGTGACAGCACGGCCACCGATGCCGCGCTTGAGAGCGCCGCGCATGTCACCGAGATGAATATCGTCAACAACCGGCTTGTTCCCAATGCGATGGAGCCGCGTGCCGCGCTTGGTCTCTACAATGCCGCGGAAGACCACTATACCTGCTGGACGACCTCGCAGAACCCGCATGTCGCCCGGCTGGTGATGAGCGCCTTCTACAATGTGGCGCCGGAAAACAAGCTGCGTGTGATCGCGCCGGATGTGGGCGGCGGTTTCGGCTCCAAGATCTATATCTATCCCGAGGAGATCGTCTGCCTGTGGGCCTCGAAGCGCACCGGCGTTCCGGTCAAATGGGTTGCCGACCGCACGGAGTCCTTCCTGTGCGACGCCCATGGGCGCGACCATGTATCGACGATCAGGATCGGCTTCGATTCCGACCACCGGATCACGGCGCTCAAGGTCGACACGCTCGCCAATCTCGGCGCCTACATGTCGCTGTTCTCATCGTCCGTTCCGACCTATCTCTATGCGACGCTGCTGTCGGGGCAATACAATATCGCCAACATCCATGCCAATATCCGCACGGTCTACACGAACACGGCCCCGGTGGATGCCTATCGCGGCGCCGGACGTCCGGAGGCAAGCTATCTGTTGGAGCGGACGATGGAGACGGCGGCGCGCGAGCTGGGCATCAGCCCGGCCGAACTGCGCCGCAAGAATTTCATCACCGAATTCCCGCATCAGACGCCTGTTATCATGGCCTATGACGGCGGTGATTTCGGCGCGTCCCTGGATGCCGCCATGCAGGCCGCGGATTATGACGGCTTTGCCGCCCGCAAGGCCGAATCGGAGGCGCGCGGCAAGCTGCGCGGCATCGGCATGAGCTGTTACATCGAGGCGTGCGGCATTGCGCCCTCGCAGGCGGTCGGCGCGCTTGGTGCCGGTGTCGGCCTTTGGGAATCGGCCGAGGTTCGCGTCAACGCCGTCGGCACGATTGAGGTGCTCACCGGCTCGCACAGCCACGGGCAGGGCCATGAGACGACCTTTGCGCAACTGGTCGCCGAGCGGCTCGGCGTCGGCGTTGATACCGTCAACATCGTCCACGGCGACACCGACAAGGTTCAGATGGGTATGGGAACCTACGGATCACGCTCGGGCGCGGTTGGCATGTCGGCGATTTCGGTGGCTCTCGACAAGGTCGAGGCCAAGGCCAAGAAGATCGCCGCGCATCTGCTGGAGGCCGATGAGGCCGACATCGTGATCGAGGGCGGCGAACTGAAGGTGGCCGGTACCGATAAGGCACTGCCGTGGTTCCAACTGGCCCTTGCCGCCTATACGGCGCACAACCTGCCGGAGGGCATGGAGCCGGGGCTCAAGGAGAGCGCCTTCTTCGATCCGACCAATTTCAGTTTCCCGGCCGGCTGCCACATCTGCGAAGTGGAGGTCGATCCCGATACCGGCGTCACGGAAATCACGCAGTTTGTCGCCGCCGACGATTTCGGAACGATCATCAATCCGATGATTGTCGACGGGCAGGTGCATGGGGGCGTTGCCCAGGGCATCGGCCAGGCGCTGCTGGAAGGCTGTGCCTATGACGCCGATACCGGTCAGCTCGTGACTGCCAGCTACATGGACTACACCATGCCGCGGGCCGACGATCTGCCGTCCTTCAACGTCACCACCACCAAGACGGAATCGCCGTCCAATCCGCTCGGCCTGAAAGGCTGCGGCGAGGCCGGCGCGATCGGTTCCCCGCCGGCGGTGATCAACGCCATAACCGATGCCATCGGCAACAACGATCTGGCCATGCCGGCGACGCCGCAGACCGTTTGGTCGGCAATCCAGCGCTGACATATCGAGAGGAAAGGACACACCATGTACAAGACCAATTATCACCGTGCCTCCTCGGTCGATGAGGCAGCCAGCCTGATTGCCGGTGCCGATGACGGCAAGCTGATCTCCGGCGGGCAGACGCTGATTCCGACGATGAAGCAGCGTCTGGCCGCACCGGGCGATCTTGTCGACCTGCGTCACATCGCCGATCTCAAGGGCATCTCGGTCGCCGGCAGCACGGTCACGATCGGTGCCGCAACGACCCACGCCGATGTCGCCGATTCGGCGGAAATCCGCAGCGCCTGCCCGGCGCTTGCCGGTCTCGCCTCGCATATCGGCGACCCGCATGTACGCAATATGGGGACGATCGGCGGATCTGTCGCCAACAACGACCCGGCCGCCGACTATCCGGCAGCCATGCTCGCGCTGAATGCGACGATCCACACCAACAGCCGCGAGATCGGCGCCGACGATTTCTTCGTCGGCCTGTTCGAAACGGCGCTGAACGACGGTGAGATCATCACCGCGATTTCCTTCGATGCGCCCGACAAGGCGGCCTATCAGAAGTTCCCGAACCCCGCGTCGCGCTACGCGATGACCGGTGTGTTCGTCGCCGGCGGTGCCGGCGGTGTCCGTGTCGCGGTCACCGGCGCGGGCAGCGACGGCGTCTTCCGTGCAGGCGATATGGAGGCCGCGCTTGCCTCCAACGTCTCGGCCGCGGCCCTCGACGGCATTTCGGTGGACCCGTCGGACCTCCTGTCCGACCTGCACGGCTCGTCCGAGTACCGCGCGAACCTGGTCAAGGTCATGGCCCGCCGGGCGGTCGACGCCGCCGCCTGACCGGCGCCGGGTCCAGAAAAGCAAAGCCGCCCGGACAGGCATTCGGGCGGCTTCTTTATCTGGTTATGGCAGCAGCCTGCTATTGGATCACGACGACCCTTGCGCTGCGGCCGGGCTTGACCCGGTTGTAAAGGTCGATCACGTCCTGATTCATCAGCCTGATGCAGCCTGACGAGGCGGCGGTGCCGATGGAATTCCACTCCGGTGATCCGTGCAGGCGGTAGAGCGTGTCGTTCCCGTCCTTGTCGAAAAGATAGAGCGCCCGTGCGCCGAGCGGGTTGCGCAGCCCGGGGTCCTGTCCGCCATTGGCGTATTTCTTCAGGTGCGGCTCGCGCTCGATCATCTCTTTCGGCGGATGCCAGCGCGGCCAGGGCTGTTTCCAGGACACATAGGCTTCGCCTTCCCAGGCGAAACCGGCACGGCCGACGCCGATCCCGTAGCGAACCGCCTTGTTGCCGGGAAGCACGTAGTAGAGAAAGCGCTTGCGCGTGTTGACGATGATCGTGCCGGGTTTCTCAGGCGTATAGAATGTGACGATCTGACGGTGATACTGTTTCGGAACACGGTTGATCGGCACCGCAGGGATCTTGTATCCCCCGTCCTTGACGGCGCCGTATTCGCTTGTGAAGATCTGCTGGGTCAGCTCCGGTCCGCCGCTCACGCAACCGGCGAGCGCCAGCATGGCCGCGATACCAATTCCCGAAATGGTTTTACGCAAGTTCATTTTGGCCCCTCTGCAGTCCTTTGGCAGGTACAGTCCCGCTCGGACAGTTTACTGTTATGGTTTATTTTTTATTACCGCAGCCATTTCAAGACTTGTCGCCCTGTAAAAAATTCGTGAGCGGCCAGATCGGCATCTGATATGGCAATCGTGCAACGCCCGGCCGACGATCTTGCCAAGAATCGCGACGCGTGCCAGCTTACCGCCAAACAGGTTGTTCAAATGCCGATCGTTTCGCCGCACCCCGAGCCCACCCTGGTCGATGGGCGCCAGTCCGAACGCGCGTTGCTCGTGCGCCGCGGGGTTCAGCGGCTGTTCGGCGATTTGAGGCATGCGGTCCTGCCTGAGCTCGGTCTTGCCGGCGGCCGGCGTGCCGATCTCGTCTCGCTGTCGGAAAAGGGTGAAATCTGGATCGTCGAGATCAAGTCCTCGATCGAGGACCTGCGGGCCGACAGCAAATGGCCGGATTACCGCCGGCATTGCGACAGGCTGTTCTTCGCGACACATCCGGGCGTGCCGCTGGACATCTTTCCGCAGGAGTGCGGGATGATCCTGTCGGACGGCTTCGGGGCCGAGATTGTCCGTGAAGCCCCCGAACACAAACTGGCCCCGGCCACACGCAAGGCGCTGACGCTGAGATTTGCGAGGGCCGGTGCGGACCGGCTGCTTGTCGCCGAACAGATGGCCTACGGACAGGCGGAGAGCTGACGCCTCAGCGCGGCGCCCTTTTGGCCAGGATACGCTGCAGTGTTCGCCGGTGCATATTCAGCCGACGCGCCGTCTCGGAAACGTTCCGGTCGCACATTTCGTAAACGCGCTGAATATGCTCCCAGCGCACCCGGTCGGCGGACATCGGATTTTCAGGCGGCTCGACTTTTTCCCCCGGCTTGCGGGTAAGGGCCGCAAAGACTTCATCCGCATCGGCCGGTTTGGCCAGATAATCGACGGCGCCGAGTTTTACCGCGTTCACGGCCGTTGCGATGTTGCCGTAACCGGTCAGCATGACGATACGTGTATCGTCGCGCACCTTGCGGAGATCCTCGATCAGTTCGAGCCCGTTGCCGTCGGTCAGCCTGAGATCGACGACGGCATATTTCGGCGGCGCCGCCTTGACCGCGGCACGACCGGCCGCCACCGATTCGGCGAGTTCAACGGTAAATCCGCGGCTTTCCATCGCCCGCCCGAGGCGGCGCAGGAACGGTCCATCATCGTCGACGATCAGCAGTGTCGGATCGTCTCCGATCGATTCAGTTTGGCTGTCGTTGCCGGTCTGAGTGTTCATGACGAGAAGAGGTCCCTCAAATTACCCTCCCTTGAGTGCGTTGTGATCGGATCATTTGACCCGATCCAATCACAACGCACTCTAAGCTACCACATAAGGCCGTTGCGGAAAAAAGCCAATATATACAATGCCGCAATTGCATCAGCCCGCGGCGACCTCCATCGCCGTCCGCGGCCAGGTGACGGTTACGGTCGCGTGGCGGCCGTTGCGGTTGGCGAATGTCAGATTGGCGCCGGACCGTTCCAGCAACGTCTTGGCAATGAAGAGGCCAAGTCCGAGCCCGCCCGCGCTCGGCTCGTTGCTGTGGCTGCGCCGGGTGACGTACGGATCGCCGATGCGCGACAGCACAACCGGCGGGAACCCCGGCCCGTCGTCGCTGATGCGTATGCTCACTTCGTCGGCGTTGCATTCGGTCTCCACTTCGACCGTGGTTTTTGCGAAGTCGACGGCGTTTTCCAGAAGATTGCCGAGACCATATAAAATTCCGGCGCTGCGCTGCCCGACGGGATCGTCCTGATCGTCCGCCTTGCGGGTGACCTTGATGTCGACGCCGAATTCACGGTGCGGGGCGATGACTTCCTCGATCAGGGACGAAAGCGGCAGCCGGCTCATAAGAACCTCTTCCGTGGACGAAAGGGTGGTGAGCCGCCGCATGATGTCGCGGCACCGCTCGCTCTGTGAGCGCAGCAGCTGTACGTCTTCGCCGAAACGCTCATCGTCTCCGAGTGCCCGCTCCATTTCACGCGCCACGACGGTGATTGTCGCAAGTGGCGTTCCGAGCTCATGGGCGGCGGCGGCGGCAAGCCCGTCAATCGCCGAAAGGTGCTGTTCGCGCTGCAGGGTGAATTCCGTCGCCATCAGCGCGTCGGCCAGTTCCTCCGCCTCGGCCGAGACGCGATAGGCGTAAAAGGCGGAGAAGGCGGCCATCGACACGATGGCGACCCAGTTGCCGGTGATCAGCACCCATGGCGGTTCGAACGGCGGGCCCGGATACCAGGGCAGGGGCCGGTGATAGACCGCAAGCACCGTCACCGCGAGCACCGCGACAATGCCGAGAAGGATGATGTTGCGCGGCGGCAGGGACGCGGATGCGACGATCACCGGAACACATACCAGCACCGAGAACGGGTTGACGAGGCCGCCGGTGAGAAACAGGAGGCCGAAGAGCTGGAGGATATCGAGGCCGAGAATGACGGTTGATGTCGAGGGGCTGAGGCGGTGCGCCTTGGGGTAGCGGATGCGCAGCGCGATATTGATCAGCGCCAGGCAGGCGATAAGCAGAAAGCAGGATGCGACGGGCAGCGGGAAGCCAAAACCGTAGGCCACGCCCAGAACCGTGACGCTCTGGCCGATAATGGCCAGCGTGCGCAGCCGGATGAGCGTGCGCATTCTCAGATGATTGGCGTAGCGGGTTTCGGCGGGGTGTTCGGAGTAATCCATGGCGGTCCGTCTTTTCGGGGTTTTGCGATCTTACTCTTTGCGCCTGTCTTTGGCACGCCGTGTCGGTTCGGCCGATGCCGGATCCTGCGGCCAGGAATGCTTCGGGTAGCGCCCGCGCATGTCCGCCCGCACGTCTGACCAGGAACCGGCCCAGAACCCCGGCAGATCGCGGGTCTTCTGGATCGGCCTTTGCGCCGGCGACAACAGTTCCAGAACAAGCGGCACCGCGCCGTCCGCCAGCGCCGGATGCTCGCGCAGGCTGAAAAGCTCCTGCACCCTGACGCTTAGCACCGGTTCATCGCCGTCATAGCGGATTGCGATGCTTGAGCCCGCAGGCGTTGAAAAACGCTTCGGCGCCAGCCGGTCGATCTCGCGCTGCAGATCGAAAGGCACGAGGGACATCAGCCCGTCGGCGAGGCCTTCCGGATTGATCCGGGCAAAGGCCGCGACGCCTGATTGGAACGGCACGAACCAGTGATCGATACGATCAAGCAAAGCGCCATCGGATAGGTCAGGCCAGGCGTCGCCCCGTGTCCGCTTCAGCCAGCCAATGCGGCTGCGCAGTTGTCTGCCCGACGACGACCAGGGCAGCGCATCGATCCCGCAAAGACGCACACCCTCGGCCAGCGCGCCGGCCACGGCATCGGGCGAGGGGTTGCGAAGCGGCTGCTCATCGAGGACGAGAGCGCCGAGCCGCCGGACCGTTCGTGCGCGCACGCTGCGCGTATCCCGGTCGAACACGACATCTTCGGTCTTCGAAATCCGCTCCGCAAGATGCGTCTCGATTGACTCGGCATCCAGCCGCGCGGCGGAGAGAATCCGTTGCGATGCGGCCTTTCCCGTCAGATCCGCGACGACGATGTACTGTTCCTTCGCCAGCGCCGAATGGTCTTCGACAAATGCGCCGCGGCCGTTTGCCAGCGAAAACCGCGCCTTGCCGTCCGACCGGCCCTGGCACCGGGCGACGCGGTCGGCAAATCCGCCAAGCAAAATGGAACCGGCGTCCGCCGTGAAGCCGCTGCGGTCCTGCTCCCCGCCGGTGACAGTGTGCGCGATGCGTTTTACCAGCGCCCGCGCGCTCCTCGCCCTTTTATCGCTGTCGCGCCGGAATTTGCGCCAGCGCTCGTCGATATCCGCGGACGCGCCGCCAAGACCCTGTTCGCTGAGCAGCACGGCAAGCTCGGCCGCCTCATGACCCAGCCCCTCGCCCGCCGCGTCTGTCACCATGGCCGCCAGCCGCACCGGCAGCCCAAGCCCGCGCATGGTCCGGCCCTTCGCGGTCAGGTGACCGGCCTCGTCAAGGGCGCCGAGTGTCCGCAGCAGGCCGCCTGCCTCGGCGATGGCCGGTCCGGGCGGGGGATCGATGAACCGCATCGAGGCGGGATCCGTCACGCCCCATGCGGCGCAGTCGAGGATCAGGTTGCCGAGATCGCTGGCCAGCATTTGCGGCGGCGGGAACGCCGGCAATGCCGCCGTCTGCTCTTCCCGCCACAGCCTTATGGCCATTCCGGGCTCGGTGCGGCCCGCCCGCCCGGCTCTCTGGTTGGCGGAAGCCCTCGAGGCGCGGACCGTTTCCAGCCGGGTTATGCCCGTCGACGGTTCGAAGACCGGCAGGCGCTGCAATCCGCTGTCGATGACGATGCGCACGCCATCGATCGTGATCGAGGTTTCGGCGATCGACGTCGCCAGCACGATCTTTCGCTCGCCCCGCGCCGGCGGACGGATGGCGGCATCCTGCTCCTTGCCCGAGAGGTCGCCGTAAAGCGGGGCGATGAGCGCGTCCAGATCGTCTTTGCCGAGCAGTTCGGCGGTTCTGCGGATCTCGCCCTGGCCCGGCAGGAAGGCCAGGATCGAACCGGCCTCCTGGCGAAACGCCTCGACGGTCGCCGCGTGCATGGCCGTTTCAATCCGCTCGCCGGGCCTTCGTTCGCGGTAGCATATATCGACGGGATAGGCGCGGCCGCGGCTCTCGATCACCGGCGCCCCGTCCATGAGCCGGCTCACACGCTCGACATCGAGCGTTGCCGACATGACGAGCACCCGAAGGTCCTCGCGCAGTGCCGATTGCACGTCGAGGGCCAGCGCCAGCCCGAAATCGGCATCGAGAGAACGTTCGTGAAACTCGTCGAAGAGAACAGCCGATATTCCGGACAGCTCCGGGTCAGCGAGGACCAGACGGGTAAAGATGCCTTCCGTCACCACTTCGATGCGGGTTCTCCTGCCGACCCGCGTATCGAGCCGCGTGCGGTAGCCGACGGTCTCGCCCGCTTCCTCGCCGATCAGGCGCGCCATCTGGCGGGCGCTCGCCCGCGCGGCCAGCCGCCGCGGCTCCAGCACCAGGATCCTGCCGTCCCCGCGCCAGGGAGCGTCGAGCAGATGCAGCGGCACCAGCGTGGTCTTGCCAGCCCCCGGCGGCGCGGCAAGGACGGCGCAGCGGCGCTCCTCAAGCGCGGCCAGCAGCGCCGGAACGGCTTCGCTGACGGGAAGTTCGGGAAGGGCATGGGTCATCGTTTCGCACACCGCTCTAAAACCTTTGGCAAGGAAAATGAAGCCTCGCGCTCCGCCGAATTTCCCCGCGCCCCTCGCTATCACGGTTTGCTTGCATTACATAAAGGCGAGTTGGAGTTCCGTCCGGAGGTACAGGATGAGTGAGGAGCAGGGCCGCAGAACCTTGGTTCTGACCGGCGCGAGCCGGGGCATCGGACATGCGACCGTCAAGCGGTTCTCCGCCGCCGGATGGCGCGTCATTACCTGCTCGCGGCAGGACTTTGCCGAAAACTGTCCATGGCCGGCCGGTCCGGAAGATCACATCAAGATCGATCTGTCCGATCCGGAGGATGTCGGCAGCGCCGTTGCCGAGATTCGTCACCGCCTGGACAAGGAGGGCGGGCAGCTCCATGCGCTGGTCAACAATGCCGGCATCTCGCCGAAAACGCCGGAGGGCGAGCGGCTCAACTCCCTCGAAACACCGATGCACACCTGGCGCGATGTGTTTCAGGTCAATTTCTTCGCGCCGATCCTTCTGGCGCGCGGGCTGTTCAAGGAACTGGCGGCGGCGAAGGGTTCGGTCGTGAATGTCACATCGATCGCCGGTTCGCGCGTTCATCCGTTCGCCGGCACCGCTTACGCGACCTCGAAGGCGGCCCTGGCGTCGTTGACGCGTGAGATGGCGGCCGATTTCGGCCCGCACGGCATAAGGGTCAATGCCATCGCGCCCGGTGAGATCGAGACGGCGATCCTGTCGCCCGGCACCGAGAAGATGGTGGAGAACATTCCCTTGAGGCGCCTTGGCTCCACCGACGAGGTCGCCGAGACGATCTATTTTCTCTGCTGCGATGCCTCTTCCTATGTCACGGGCGGCGAAATCCACATCAATGGCGGCCAGCACGTCTGACGTGAAAGCTGCTGATGGAATGCTGGGGCATTTTTTCTATTGATTTTGCTCGCCATCCAAAAGGATGGTTCTTGGTCCGGTCTCAAGAACTTCATGTTGTGATGTTGCATCAACAATTCTCTTTCGAAGAAATGGTGCAAGAGACCCGTGTAGACGCGCCTGATCTCTCAATGCCTGTCGTACCAGTTCGTCTCTGATTTCGACGTGATTTGTCGTATCGACATAGGACTCGTGCGATAGAAATATCGCCTCAAATGGCGCTATTGAGACGGCTAGCCCGGATTTCTCACCGCGTGGTCTGATTGGATTATTTGTTGTTCAGTGCTTTGGGTTTTGAGCTTGTCTGATTCGGGGGCGAGTTGATCCGTTGCCGCACAACGCGGCGATGCGTCCACACGCCCTTAAAAACGATGACGCATGGCATGTGCGATCCAGGCTGCATTGCAAGCGCAAACCCTCAAACTGTGAGAAGTCCGGGCTAGGGTCAATCGACATTCAGGATTGAACGAACCCGCTTCGCGGGATTGGAGCAAGTATCTGGCTTGATTGGCCTCCTGATGGAAGGATTTGAGTGTTGCGGCTCAACCTTCCACAGGAGACCATTTCATGACCGATACCAGCCCACAAAAGAGCCCTTTGCGGCGGCCCATGATCGAAGACATGACGGTGCGCAATCTTTCGCCGGCCACGCAGCGATCCTACATCCATGCGGTCAAGAAGTTCAGCCGGTATTTCAACCGGTCGCCGGATCGTCTGGGGCTTGAGGATGTTCACGCCTTCCAGGTGCACCTTGTTACGCATGGCATTTCCTGGCCGGCGCTGAACCAGACGGTCTGCGCGTTGCGGTTTTTCTACGGCATAACCCTCGGCAGCGCCGAGATCCCCGAGCGGATTGCCTATGCCAGCAAACCAAGGAAGCTTCCGGCGGATAATCTGAACTTCGTGAATGGCGTGCTGTGGGTATTGCCGTCAGGTGCGCATTGGCATGACCTGCCCAAGCGGTACGGCAAGTGGAAGACGGTGCACAAGCGTTTCACCCGCTGGGCAAAAGCGGGGGTGCGGGAACGTGTGTTCGAACATCTGATCCGAGATCCGGATAACGCCTATGTGAGCCTTGATTCCAGTCTCGTACGCGCACATCAGCAGGCAGCCACCGGCAAAGGCGGCGGCCAAAAAGGGGGGACCAGGCTCTGGGGCGTTCCCGAGGAGGACTGACAACTAAACGACCTTCCGGCTGAGGCCGGAGGGATTTTTGATGTGTTTGCCCAGGTACTGAAGTACCACGTCTTCGGTGATGGCACCGTTGGTTGTGGAGAAGTAACCCCTGCCCCGGAAGTGGCAGCCCCAATAGCGTTTTTTCAGATCAGGAAATTCGCGGAACAATTTGAAAGCCGTGCGCCCCAGACCAAAGTCGCCAGCCTCCCGATCTCCCGGCCAAGTATTCAGCACCAGCATCGGCAGGCTGTTTTCGCGCAGGGCGGCCAGCAGCGTTCGGCAGATGCATCATAAGGAAAATGGCATTCCAGCGCCTCAAAACCATCTGCCTTGGCGGCAAACACCGCATCTGTCAGCGCCAGATCCGTGTAAAGAAACCCCAAATTCGCAGAGCATCGCATCAATCATCCCATTCCACATCGAACCTCGTGACCACGGCCTCGACCTCGTCGTCCGACAGGCCGCGCGCATTCATGCCACGCACCATCATCGCCAGCTTGGCGGTGTCCTCCAATTCCTCGATCGCATTGCATGCTGCTTCGACATCCTTTCCGGCGACAACCGGTCCATGGTTTGCCAGCATGACGGCACTGCGCTTGCCGGCAAGTCCGCGAACGGCGTCGGCCATTGCAGGGTCTCCCGGCATGAAAAACGGCAGCAACTTCACGCGACCCAGCTTCATGATCGAGTAGGGGGTGAGCGGCGGAAGAAAGTCATCTTCGTTTGCATCGGGAAGCATCGACAAAGCCACCGAATGACAGCTGTGGAGATGAACCACGGCGCCAGCACTCCTACGCGTTTCGTAGAAAGCTTCATGGAGAGGCATTTCCTTGGTCGGTTCATCGCCACCGATCAGGGCGCCATTGGCATCGAAATGGGACAGGCGACCGGGATCGAGCCGACCGAAGCTTGTCCCCGTCGGCGACACAAGAAGGCCGCCATCTTCGGTACGTGCCGAGATGTTTCCCGTGCTGCCACCGGTCAGGCCGCGATCGAACATGGACTTGGCAAGCAAGCAAATCTGCTCGCGCAGCACGGTGTCACGCATTGTTGCCGCCCAAAATCCGATCCGCTTTCACAAAGTAATCGACAGTGCCGAAATTGCCTGACTTGAGCGCCAGAACGAGGTTTTCGCCGGCGCGCAAGGCCGGCACGCCTGGATCGATCTCCGGCCCGATTTCAAGGGTATCGATGTTCAACGCCTCGACAATCGCCCCGGACGTCTCACCGCCCGCCGAAAGAATCCGGGTGATCCCCAGTTCAGCCAGACAGGCGGCCGTAGCGCCAAAAAACGATTCAAGCGCGTGTGCCACCGTCTCTTTTCCGAGTGCGGACTGGCTTGCCTGCACATCGGCCGGATCAGTGGAACTATAAGCGATGGGCAGTCCCTCCGTTTCCATCAGCCAGCGAGCCACGTCCACGGGCGTTTGCTCGCCATTGACAACCCGCGCCGGCTCGATCTTGCAGCCGGGATGGTATTGCAGATGATGGTCTATCTGTCCGCGCGTTGCGATCGAGCATGACCCGGACAAGATTGCCGCCTTGCCGTCCTGGGGTCGCCAGGGCACCTCTGCCGGCATCACTCCGAGATTGGCGGGCAGGCCCAGAGCCATCCCCGATCCGCCGGTGACCAGCGGCAGCCCCTTGGTCGCGGCGCCGATCTCGATCAGATCGGCATCACGCAACGCGTCCACGATCAGCATCCGGTTGCCGGCAATCTCCTGGGCAGCCATTTGAGCGGCGATTGCATCTCGTCCCTGAAAGACCGTTTCGGCTGCAATATGCCCGACCGGGTAGATGCTCTGCCGGGCCATCAGGCGGCGCAAGCTGGCATCGCGCATCGGCGTAAGGGGATGGTCTTCCATGCCGCTTTCATTGAGCAAGGCGTCCTTGACAAAAAGGTACCCCTGATAGACTGATCGCCCCGCGCCAGGGAAAGCAGGGCAAACAACAACCTGCTGCGCACCCAGAGCATCGGCCAGTGCATCGGCGACCGGCCCGATATTGCCCGCATCGGTACTGTCGAAGGTTGAGCAGTATTTGAAGAAAAACTGCTCGCAGCCCTGCGCCTTCAACCAATCCAGCGCATCAAGCGACTTTCGCACCGCGTCGGCCGCAGGGATGGAGCGCGATTTCAGAGCGATGACCCCAGCCTGCACATCCGCCGCTGCGGGTTTGTACGGCACGCCGGAATACTGCACCGTGCGCATGCCGCCCTTGGCCAGCGTGTTGGCCAGATCGCTTGAGCCCGTGAAATCGTCCCCGATGCAGCCCAGTAACATTCAGCCGTTTTCCGGTAGCTTGATACCGCCTTGCCGGGCAAAATGTTTTGCGATTGCCGCATCATCTTCATGCCCAAACCCGGCAGCCGAGGCGGCTTTGAACTGTTCGAGAGCATTGGCGCAAATCGGAACAGGGAGACCCGCCGATGCCGCGATATGGGTGACGATTCCCAGATCTTTGGGCCATATGTCCACTTTGGAATGCGGCGTGTAATCACCCGCCACAACATGCGGCGCTCGGTTTTCGAACATCCATGATGTTCCGGCGGAGACCGAGACCACGTCGAGGATCCGCTTGGGGTCTAACCCTTGCGAGACGCCGAAGGCGACCGCTTCACCCATGGCGGCGATATGGACGCCGGCCAGGAGCTGGTTGACGGCCTTCATGGCGGAGCCTGGTCCGGCATGATCGCCAAGCCGATGCACGGTTTCAGCCATCGCTTTCAGCACAGGATCGGCAGAGGCAAAGGCATCGGCACTGCCCGAAGCCATGATCGAAAGCCGCCCGTCGGCCGCCTTGACGGCACCGCCGGAAATGGGTGCGTCCAGATAAAGGATGCCGCGGTCTCTTGCGGTGGTTTCCATTTCGATTGCGAACCGAGGCGAAACCGTTGCGCAGGAAACGATCACGGCTCCCGGCTCCAGCCTTGAGGCAAGACCTGCCTTGCCGAACAAGACCTCACGGGTCTGGCCGGCGTTCAGCACCGCGCTCACGACAGCATCGGCGCGATCGTCACCCTGATAGCCGCCGGCCGCTTGCAACATGTCCAGCCGGGCGCGGTCAGGATCATGGCCCCGGACTTTGTGACCGGCGCGGATGAGGGTGGTCGCCATGCCAAGCCCCATTGAACCAAGACCAGCGAAATCAATGAGCATACGCTAAGCTCCAAAAAGCCAATGAACCGGCCACATGGTGATCTGCGGAACGTAGGTGATGATCATGAGAGCGGCGAAGACCATCAGGACAAACCAGACCAATTGCGGAATGATCTGAGCAATGCGCAGGTTTGCCACCGCACAAGCGGCAAACAAGTTCACGCCGAGCGGCGGGGTGATCATGCCGAGCGCGAGATTGACAACGATGATCAAGCCAAAATGAACCGGATCCACGCCGTAGCTGACGGCAATCGGCGCCAGAATGGGCGCCAGAACGAGGATGGCCGCGGATGTTTCAATAAACATCCCCACAATCAGCAGCAAGATGTTCACCGCCAGAAGAAAGGCGATTCGGCTTTCGAAGACTTCACGGAACAGAATCGCGATCTCATTGGGCAAGCCGGACCGGGTGATCAGGAACGAGAACAGGGCGGC
This sequence comes from Hoeflea sp., assembly GCF_984452065.1. Classification (NCBI taxonomy): domain Bacteria; kingdom Pseudomonadati; phylum Pseudomonadota; class Alphaproteobacteria; order Hyphomicrobiales; family Rhizobiaceae; genus Hoeflea; species Hoeflea sp. Next base: position 20,777 of record NZ_CFHWAF010000078.1, read on the forward strand.
CGCCGAAATGATGACCATGATGACGGATATCGAAATGATCGTCCTTTTCAGGATGTCGGGAAGATATTTCAGTTTCAGTTCACGGTAGATGAGCATGCCGGTGACCAGGGCAGTCACAACGGCGACGGCGCTCGCCTCGGTCGGGGTGAAAACGCCCGTATAGATTCCCCCCAAAATGACAATCGGCGCCAGCAAAGCCGGCAATGCAGCCAGAAGCGCTGCGCCCGGGCTTTGCCGGTCGCGGCCGTCTTCCTTGCCGATGCCGCGCACCCGGCAGATCACGAGGACCAGAACCATCAATGAACCGGCCACAACAACGCCAGGGCCGAGCCCCGCCACAAACAGCTGGCCGATCGATGTGTCGGTGGAGACGCCATAAAGGATCAGCGGGATGGATGGCGGGATGAGGACGCCCAGCTCCGCCGACGATGCCTGAACGGAGGCCGCCAGCGGCTTGGGATAGTGATGTTTCACCATGGCCGGGATCAAGATGGCGCCGATGGCAAAGGTCGTTGCCACCGACGAGCCGGATACGGACGCAAACAGCATGCAGGTCAGCACGCAAGTGCAGGCAAGGCCGCCCTGCATGCCTCCGACCAGCGATTTGGCAAGCTCCACGAGCCGGTGCGAGATGCCGCCGGCCGACATCAGATTGCCGGCGAGAATGAAGAGCGGGATCGCCATCAGCGGGAAGCTGTCGATGCCGGTGAACATCCGTTGCGCAACCAGCAAAAGCGGCAGGCTGCCATGCGCCTCGATCCCGATGACCGACGCAAGACCGATGGCGACCGCAATGGGAACGCCAAGGATAAACAGGATCGCAAGCGCAAGACCAAGCGCGCTGTTCATTGCAGTTCATCCATGTTACGCGCTGCCAGCCAATCGCCCTGCAACGCACGAACGATGCAGGCGAGAATGGCGATGATGATAAACACAGAGCCGACCGGCAGGGCCGCATAGACCCAGGATATGGAGATCTGAAGCGCCGCCAAGTTCTGCGGAATGACACGCTCTGTCATCAGAACGCCCTGCCACAGAAGGATTGAGAAGAAGATCAGCGATGCGATGTTGGCCAGGACAAACATCGCAAAGCCCAACCGTGGCGGAAGCGAGTTCTGAATCACGTCTACCGAAATCATCGCGCCATGACGGAAGGCCACGGCCACGCCGAGAAAGACGG
>NZ_CFHWAF010000079.1:0-21676 GCF_984452065.1 Hoeflea sp.
TGAATGACGGTCACATCAAAATCCCATGTGTCGGTCGAGGCGCGCGCCGTCGCGGCATCGAGCCCGTTGATCCTGGTGGTGCGCACGGTGGAGGGGATAAGGCCGCTCACCCAGCCGCTGGTGATGTAGTTGGTCAGCGACGTGCGCCTGCGGTCGGAAACGCCGTCAAAACGGATTGCGATATCGCCCGGGCCCGTGGCGAGGACGGCTTGCGCCGTGTTGTCGATCTGGAAGCTCCTGGGCACGCTGAAACGGATGCCGAGATTGGGGTGCAGGAATGTCAGACCCCTGACATAGCCTTCATTCGGGCTGTCGCCGTAGAGCAGCCCGTCGATGCCCTTCAGATACATGTCGCGGTCGCGGGTGCCGGTTCCCGGCGGACCGAAGGCACGGGCATGGCGGTTTGCCAGGTCAAGCCTTTTGGGTGCGTCCGGATGGGTCGACAGAAAGTCCAGACTCTGATCGGTCGCGTCCGCGTCACCGGCACGGAACCGGCTATAGGCTTCCATGGACCGCAGGAACCTTGCGGCCGCGTAAGGGTCGAAACCGGCCTCGCCGAGCATGCGCACCCCGATGACGTCGGCCTCCAGCTCCTGTTGACGGGAAAAGGCGGCAAGGCGCAGCTTGCTGCGCGCGATCACTTGCTGTCCGTCGATCTCGTTTGACAGGATTTCGGTCGCAACGCGGCCGGCAATCGCTTCGGCTTCCTCGGCGCGCTGCCTTTGAATGCCATGATTGGCGGTCACATGCGCCATTTCATGGGCAATGACCGCCGCGACTTCGGATGAATCATTGGCAAGCGCCAGCAATCCGCGCGTGACGTAAAGATACCCGCCCGGCAAGGCAAAGGCATTGACGGACGGCGAGTTGAGAATGGTGATGCGGTATGTCTGCCTCGGGTTTTCCGACACCAGCGTCAGCGCGCCGACGATGCGGGCAAGCAGGCGCTCGACCTGCGGATCGCTGTATTCACCACCGTAGCTTGCGACGATCCTGGGATGTTCGCGGGCGCCGAGGCGTGCCCGGGGATCGTTTTTCTCAAGGCGTCCGACGGTCTGCGGGTTGTCCGAAGGCCCCACCGGCGAAGAATAGGTCTGGTTGAGCAGCGACTGGCAGCCGGCCAGCAACAGGCACAGCCCGGCGATGCAGATGGCTCGTACCGCAGGCCGCCCGCGCTCCGGCGCGATCCCCGAAGATCCCTCGATTTGAGACAGATGTGCGATCGGATCAGCGCCTCATGGGTTCCCGGAGCATATCCCTTGCTCCATCGTGAATGGTGGTGCCGCGGCCCGGCGCAAAAGACGGAACGCGCCCGCTGTCGATACCATCATTCTCCGTTGCCAAGATAGTCGGCAAGTCCGGGGATGTCCTCCCGTTCGAAAAAACCTTTCGCGGGTCCGGACGCGACCGTTCTGCCCGCGTCCAGAAATATGATTTCATCGGCAATGTCGGCCGCCTCTTGCGGCTGATGTGTGACAATCAAAACGGTCATCCCGGTTTCGATCTGCAATTGCCTCACCAATAGCAGCATATCTCGGCGTAATCGAGGCCCGAGAGCCGCAAAAGGCTCGTCCAGCAGAAGCACCGGCCTGCGCCTGACAAGCGCCCGGGCAATGGCGACGCGCTGGCGCTCGCCGCCCGACAGCGTGCCGGGCATGCGTCGCCCGAACCCTGCCAGTCCGACCCGCTCCAACGCGGCGGTGACCGTGGCCAGATCGGCCGCGTTTGCTGAAGGCCGCGGTCTGATCCCGAGGACGATATTGGTGGCGATATCGAGGTGGGAAAAGAGATTGTTTTCCTGAAAGACCATCGAGACCGGCCTGTCCGCCGGATCGGTTCCGGACATGTCCGTCCCGCCGATGCGTATTTCGCCCCTGTCGGCCCGTTCGAAACCGGCAATGAGGTTGAGAAGCGTGGTCTTGCCGGCGCCTGAAGGCCCGATAATCGCGGCGATCGCTCCCGGTGCGATTTGAGCATCGAAGGTCATGCGATGGCCGTCGTGTTCCAGCGTCGCCGCATCCAGACTGACGGACTGACCGATCATAATTCGGCTCCCTGCGCCTTGCCGCGGTCGCGGTCGACAAGAACCATAAGCAAGAGGCACACAAGACCGAGCACAAGCGCAAGTCCGGCGGCATCGCTCGTGCGATAGCTGCCCATGCGCTGCAAGAGCAGATAGGGCAGGGTGACGACGTCCTGGCTGCCGAACAATGCGATGGCTCCGAGGTCGCCCAGCGACAGCGCCATGGCAAATGCCACCGCCAGAAGCAGCGGCCGGCGCAGACCCGGCCAGTCGACAAGAACCAGCCGATTGATCCCGGCGATGCCGAGCGACTGCACGAGCCGCGCGGTGCGGGCCATATGTGTCGTATGGGCGGGCTCAAGCACACGCATGACAAAGGGAAGCGCCATCAGCGCGTTCACCGTGACGACGATCACCGGCGCCAGGGCGAACACGTCGACATGGCCGCGCAGCAGAACGAACCAGCCGGCGCCCAGAACGATCGGCGGCACCAGAAGAACGAGGCTGGACGCACCCGTCGCCGAGACCCTGAACACACGTGCCCAGGCATGCCGGGGCGCGAATGGCAGCGCCGCGTAGCGCGCCCGTATCAGGCACAGGCCCATCGCCGCCGAGATCATGGCCGCGGCGAGCGCGATCGCGAGGCTCGTCGCGATCGCGCGCCAGACGATCGTTTCGCTCAACAGCCGGGCGAAGTCGGCAAGCAGGCCAGAAACGGCGACGGAGACAAGGGGAGACACCAGGAAGACGGCCGACAGCACAATCAGGGCAAAGTCTATTGTCACGGAGGCCGGTCCGCGGGCGGGTGAACGCTGCGCTATCAGGCCGGAGGTTCCGCCCTCGCGCGGCGAGCCGCCCATCAGGGCGAGCATGGCCAAAAGGGCGGAGGTCAAGGCAAGCTGGATGAGCGCCAGCGCGACGGCGCGTTGCGGATCGAAATCAAAACGCAGCGCCTGGTAGATCGCCACCTCGATGGTCGTGGCGGCAGGACCGCCGCCGAGAAGAAGGACAAGTGTGAAGCTGGTCACACACAGCATGAATACCAGACCGCAGACCGGCGCCAGATTGCCGCGCATGAACGGCCACTCGATCAGCCGGAACACTGTCCAGGGACCGAGGCCAAGCTGGCTGGCGTTGCGCCAGTATTCAGGCGGCACACGATCGAGCTGGGCCAGCAGCAGGCGCGTCGCCAACGGCATGTTGAAGAACACATGGGCGATCAGGATCCCGGCCAGCCCGTAGATCGAAACCGGTTCGGACAGTCCGGCAGCAAGCAGCGCCGAGTTGACGATACCCTGCCGGCCCCATATCTCGATCAGGCCGAGGGCGGCGACAATGGGCGGAAGGCCGATCGGCACGGCAAGCAGGCGCACCAGCCAGCGGCGGCCGGGGAAGCGCGGCCTGCGGGCCAGCGCCCTCGCCAACGGGATCGCCAGGGCGACGGACAGCAGGGTCGAAAGGCACGCCTGGAGCAGCGTGAATTGGGTGACCTTCCAGATATAGGCGGTGAACAGCGCGTTGTCCGCGTTCTCGAATGCTGCAGCCGCGCCCAGCAGCGCCAGGACGGCGGCACCGATCACCCCGGCCATGGCGCAAAGCACAAACATGCCCGCGCCTATTCCGGTGGCCGTCTGCCGCCTGCCCAGCATCAATCACTCATGACGGCGAGCCATTCATCGACCCAGGCCTTGCGGTTCTTCGAGACGTCCTCGGAAGAAAAGAGCAGCGTCTTTCCGGGTTTTACCAGTTGCTCGAATGCGGCCGGCAGCGGCTCGGACAGTTTGCCGGCCGGGTACATCCAGTTGGTCGTCGGGATGGCATTCTGGAAGCCGGGTCCGGTCATGAAGGCGAGGAACTCGCGGGCAAGCTCCTTTTCCTGCGAGGATTTCACCAGCCCGGCCACCTCGATCTGCATGTAATGGCCTTCCTCGAAACGGGCGGCCTGGTAGCGGTCCGTTTCCTCCGCAATCATGTGATAGGCCGGCGATGTGGTGTAGGACAGGACCATCGGCACTTCGCCGTTGGTGAAGAGGCCGTAGGCCTCCGACCAGCCCGGCGTGACCGTCAGCACGCGATCCTTGAAATCCTTCCAGGCCTGCGGAGCGTCATCCCCGTAGACCGACTTTATCCACAAGAGCAGGCCCAGGCCCGGTGTCGAGGTGCGCGGATCCTAGATGGCGATCTTGACCGCCGGATCGCCCTCCACCAGTTCCTTGAGGCTTGAGGGCGGCGTCTCCAGCGCTTCAGTGTCGTAGACGACGGCGAAGTAGCCGAAGTCATAGGGAACAAAGACGTCGTCGGACCAGCCGCCCGGCACGTCCACATTCGACTGATCGATGCCGCTGGGCTCGAACAGGCCGGTGTTCTTGGCTTCGGTGACGAGGTTGGTGTCGAGACCGAGCACGATGTCCGCCTTGGTGCTTTCACCTTCGAGCTTCAGCCGGTTGAGCAGGACGACGCCGTCGGCGATGCCGACCCAGTTGAGCGTGCAGTCGCAGCCTTCCTCGAAGGCTTTCTTGACCACGGGGCCCGGCCCCCATTCGGCAACAAAACTGTCATAGGTGTAGACCGTCAGTTCCCGGTCGCTTGCCATGGTAGTCGATGTCAGGGCCAGGGCGGCCGCGAGTGACAGAGTCGCGGAAAAAATACGGGTGTTTGCGGGCATGTGCGCCTCCTTCATCGGTGTTTGCGGGAAAAAGGCGCTTTGCCGCGTCTAATCCCTCCGCCGGTACAAGCCGGATCAGGTTCTTCGGGTTGGCTTTGAGCCTCTCAGCGAACCGCTGCCGCGGTCGGCACCCCGTTAGAGCAGGAACCGTCATAGTCCGGCTCATCGGCGCTGGCAAGTGCTGCAAAAGCTGCTATGTGCATCGGTCAATGACGCAGAAGACGACATTTTTGATCCTGCTGGGCGGGAATCTTGAGAAGACGGCGCGTTTGCGCGGTCAGATTGAAGGCGCGCGGGTGATCGCCGCCGATGGCGGCATGTTTCACGCCCGCGACCTGTCGGTGCAGCCGGAACTGTGGGTGGGGGACTTCGATTCCTCACCCGGGTCCCTGCAGCAGAGCTGGCAGGCCACCCCGCGAAAGGACTTTCCGGCCGAAAAGAATGCGACGGACGGTGAGATTGCCGTCGAAGAGGCGCTGGCGCTCGGTGCGGAGCGCCTCATTCTAGCCGGTGCGCTTGGCGGCGAGCGCAGCGATCATGCCTTCTTTCACATGGCCCTGGCGTGCCGTCTGAAATCGGAGGGCACCGATGTGCTTTTGACCTCCGGCCTTGAGGAAGGCTGGGCGCTCGGCGCCGGCAGTCAGATGATTGATCTGCCGCCGGCCTCGATGTTCTCGGTTCTCAATTTCGGCGATGTATCATCGCTTACCGTTGAGGGGGCGCGTTATCCGCTCGACGCGTTCGAACTGCCGTTCGGGTCCTCGCGCACCATTTCCAATGTCGCCGAGGGGCCGGTATCGGTGCGCCTGGGATCGGGCACGGCGTTGCTTCTGGCGCGGCCCTTCGATCTGTCCGGCACCTGAACGATGGCGCCGCCGATCCTGAAACTCGACGGTATCGAGCTGACCTTCGGCGGAACACCGCTGCTGGCCGGTGCGGATCTTCAGATCGGGCCGGCGGACCGTATCTGTCTTGTCGGGCGCAACGGCTCCGGCAAGTCGACATTGATGAAGATTGCCGCCGGCCTCGTCGAGCCGCAATCGGGCGAGGTGTTCAGGCACCCTTCCGCAACGGTGCGCTATCTGGAGCAGGCGCCGGATTTTGCCGGGTTTGAGAGCGTGCACGATTATGCGCAGGCCGGTCTTGGCCCGGGTGACGATCCGCATCGGGTCAGCTATCTGCTGCAGCATCTCGGGCTTGCCGGCGATGCGGATCCGCAGCGCCTTTCCGGCGGCGAGGCGCGCCGGGCCGCGCTTGCCCGGGTGCTTGCGCCGGAGCCCGACATTCTCCTCCTGGACGAGCCGACCAACCATCTCGACCTTCCGGCGATCGAATGGCTTGAAGGCGAGCTCAAACGCTGCCGTAGCGCCTTGGTTATGATCTCGCACGACCGGCGGTTTCTTGAAAACGTCTCCCGCGCAACCGTATGGCTCGACCGCGGCGAGACCCGCCGGCTGGAAGAGGGGTTCGGCGCGTTCGAAAGCTGGCGCGATCGGGTGCTGGAGGACGAGGAGCGGGAACAGCACAAGCTCGGCCGCGCCATCGTGCGCGAGGAACACTGGCTGCGCTACGGCGTGACCGCGCGCCGCAAGCGCAATGTCAGGCGCCTTTCGGAGCTCAAGGACATGCGCACCCGACTGCGCTCCCACCGCGGACCGGTCGGCAGTGTCGACGCGCGTGCCGCAGGGGGCCGGGACTCCGGAAAGCTGGTCGTTGAGGCGGAGGGCATTGCCAAGTCGTTTGACGGGCGGGACATCGTTAGCGATTTTTCCCTGCGTATCGCGCGGGGTGACCGTATCGGCCTGGTCGGACCGAACGGAGCAGGCAAAACGACTCTTCTAAAGCTGCTGACCGGCACGCTCTCGCCTGACACCGGCCGGGTGAGGCTCGGTGCGAACCTTGAAATATCGACGCTCGACCAGAAACGTACCGAACTTGATCCGGGCGAGACGCTGGAGCAATTCCTCACCGGCGGCAGGGGCAACTCGCTTGAGGTCGACGGCCGGCAGCGCCATGTCACTGGCTATATGAAGGACTTTCTGTTTCAGCCCGAACAGGCGCGAACACCGATCCGGGAACTCTCGGGCGGCGAGCGGGCGCGCCTTATCCTGGCGCGCAATCTGGCGAGGCCCTCCAACCTGATCGTTCTTGATGAGCCGACCAACGATCTCGACATGGAAACGCTCGATCTTCTGCAGGAAATCGTCTCGACATTTCCCGGGACCGTCATTCTGGTCAGCCATGACCGCGATTTTCTCGACCGCACGGTGACATCCGTCATCGCGCCGAGCAACTCCGACGCGCCCGACGGGCGGTGGCTGGTCTTTGCGGGCGGCTATAGCGACATGATCGCCCAGCGCGGGGCGGCGCAGGCCGCTTCAAAGCCGCGGTCGAAGTCAAGCCAGTCCGCGCCGGAGCCGAAACAGGAAAGAAGCGCGCAGAAGAAGGGCAGGCTTTCCTACAAGCAGAAATATGCGCTCGAGACGCTGCCGGCAAAGATCGAGGAGGCGCAGGGGCGGGCCGCGGAACTGGAAGCCGGGATGGCCGATCCGGATCTTTTCTCGCGCGATCCGGAGTGCTTCAACCGTCTTGCCGCAGAGCTTTCGGCGCTGCAGGAAAACATCGCGGCAATGGAAGAGGAATGGCTTGAACTTGAAATGTTGCGCGAAACGCTTGAAAAGGGCGTTTCCTAGGCCGGATTTTCCTGTTTCGAACCCTTTGCCCGGATTTTACCCTTGGCGTAGCAGGACACGGGAACCGGCAGGTGTTTGCTTTTGGGCGAAACATGCCTAATGTCCCGGCGCAAAACATAAAGAGAGATGAAGACCATGCGGTTTGAAGGCACAAGCGCCTATATTGCGGAAAAGGATCTCAAGGTCGCGGTGAACGCCGCCATTACCCTTGAGCGGCCGCTTCTGGTGAAGGGCGAACCCGGCACCGGCAAGACCGAGCTGGCGAAGCAGGTGGCCTCGGCGCTCGACCTCGAACTGTTCGAATGGCACGTCAAATCGACGACCAAGGCGCAGCAGGGCCTTTACGAGTATGACGCGGTCTCGCGGCTGCGCGACAGCCAGCTCGGCGATGACCGGGTCAACGACGTGCGCAATTATATCAAGCGCGGCAAGCTGTGGGATGCCTTCGCCGCCGACAGGAAGGTCGTGCTCCTGATCGATGAGATCGACAAGGCCGATATCGAGTTTCCGAACGACCTGTTGCAGGAGCTCGATAAGATGGAGTTTTTCGTCTACGAGACCGGAGAGACGATCCGCGCGAAACAGCGGCCGGTGGTGATCATCACGTCGAACAATGAGAAGGAACTGCCGGACGCGTTTTTGCGCCGCTGCTTCTTCCACTACATCAAGTTTCCCGACGCGCAGACGCTGCAGCAGATTGTCGACGTGCACTATCCGGGCATCAAGCAGGATCTCGTCAGCGCGGCGCTCAGCCAGTTCTACGAGGTCAGGGACGTGCCCGGCCTGAAGAAGAAGCCGTCGACATCCGAGGCGCTCGACTGGATCAGGCTTCTGGTGTCCGACGATATCGAGCCCGACGATCTTCGCGGCAGCGTCAAGAACGCCCTGCCCCGGCTGCACGGGGCGCTGTTGAAAAACGAACAGGATGTGCATCTGTTTGAACGCCTGGCGTTCATGTCGCGGCGCGACGGCGCCCAGTAGAAGACGTGCGTTCCGTTATTCGTTTTCACGACAAAGATCGACAGTCCGATGCCTATCAAAATTCCAGATCAGCTGCCCGCCCGCGAAACGTTGGAGGCCGAGGGTGTGACGGTGATGGCCGAGACCGCCGCCATCCGGCAGGATATCCGGCCGCTGCAGATCGGTCTGCTCAACCTGATGCCGAACAAGATACGCACGGAGGTCCAGATTGCCCGGCTCGTGGGCGCGACGCCTTTGCAGGTGGAACTGACGCTCGTGCGTATCGGCAAGCACAGGGCGAAGAATACGCCCGAGGACCATCTGCTGGCGTTCTACAAGACGTGGGAGGAGGTGGCCGACCGCAAGTTCGACGGTTTCATCATCACCGGCGCGCCGATCGAACTGCTGGAGTTCGAGGAGGTCGCCTATTGGGACGAAATGACCCGTATCCTCGACTGGACCGTGACCAATGTGCATTCCAGCATGAATGTATGCTGGGGCGCGATGGCGGCCATCCATCACTTCCACAATGTCCCGAAGTATTCGCTCAAGCAGAAGGCCTTCGGCGTCTACCGGCACCATAATCTCAATCCGGCATCGCCCTATCTCAACGGGTTTTCGGACGACTTCCAGATTCCGGTTTCACGCTGGACCGAAGTGCGCGATGAGGATATCGACCCCGCGCTCGGCCTCGAGGTGCTGATGAAGTCCGATGAGACGGGCGTCTGTCTCATTCACGAGCCCTATTGCAACCGTCTCTACATCTTCAATCATATCGAATATGATTCCGTCACGCTTGCGGAGGAATATCATCGCGATGTTGCCCAGGGAAAACCGATCCACATTCCTCACAATTACTTTCCGGATGACAATCCGGGGTCCGAGCCGCTCAACCGCTGGCGCAGCCACGCGCATCTTCTGTTCGGCAACTGGATCAACACGCTCTACCAGTCGACGCCCTATGATATGGACAGGATCGGCGAGGACCGCACATAGCGGCGTCTGACGAGGAAAGGACCGCGCATGTTCATTCCCTTTTTTCTTGAGCTGAAGGCCGCGAAGATCCCGGTTTCGCTTCGCGAATACCTGACGCTGCTCGAGGGAATGGATGCGCATATCGTCAATTACGACGTCGAGGGGTTCTATTTCCTGGCCCGCTCGGCGCTGATCAAGGACGAGCGTTACATCGACCGGTTCGACCGGATCTTTTCCCATGTCTTCCGCGGCGTCGAGGCGGTGTCGGGCGAGGCCGGGCCGGAAACGGTCGAGCTTCCGGAGGAGTGGCTCAGACGGCTTGCCGAAAAACATCTGAGCGAAGAGGAAAAGGCCCTGATCGAGAGCCTTGGCGGTTTCGACAAGCTGATGGAAACGCTGAAGAAACGGCTGGAAGAGCAAAAGGGGCGCCATCAGGGCGGAAGCAAGTGGATCGGAACGGCGGGAACCTCGCCCTTCGGCGCCGATGGCTACAATCCCGAAGGCATCCGCATCGGCCAGGACGAAAGCCGCCACAGGCGCGCGGTGAAGGTCTGGGACAGGCGCGAATTCAAGAATTTCGACGATTCGGTGGAGCTTGGAACCCGCAACATCAAGGTGGCGCTGAAACGGCTTCGCCGCTGGATCCGGTCCGGCGCCGACGAGGAGTTCGACCTTGACGGCACGATCCGCTCGACGGCAGAACACGGCTATCTGGACGTGCAGACGCGGCCCGAACGCCGAAACGCCATCAAGCTGCTGATGTTCTTCGATGTCGGCGGTTCGATGGACGGCCATATCAAGGTGGTTGAGGAACTGTTCTCGGCCGTGCGATCGGAGTTCAAGCATATGGAGTATTACTACTTCCACAATTGCCTCTATGAGGGCGTGTGGAAGGACAACCGCCGCCGCCACAGCGAGGTTCTGCCGACCTACGATGTGCTGCGCACCTACGGGTCGGACTACCGGGTCATATTTGTCGGCGACGCCTCGATGAGCCCCTATGAGATCGTCTATCCGGGCGGTGCGGTGGAATACTGGAACGAAGAGGCGGGCCAGGTCTGGCTCGGCCGGGTGCTCGACCATTTTTCGAAGGTGGTGTGGATCAATCCGACGCTGGAGAAGCACTGGGGTTACACGCATTCGATCGGCCTGATCAGGGAGATATTTTCCGACCGGATGTACCCGTTGACGCTTGCCGGGCTTGAAGCGGCGACACGCGAACTGTCACGATGACTGCAGGCTGTGCCAAGAAATGACGATAGAGATATTCGGACGGACACAGGACGGCCGGGACGTGAACCGGATCACCATCAGGGGCGGCGGGCTGACCGCACGGCTGATGGATTGGGGCGCGAGCGTTCAGGATCTCCGGCTGGAGGGGCATGCGCCGCCGCTGGTTCTGGGCTTTGAGCGGTTTGAGGATTATCCGGCGCATTCGCCCTATTTCGGCGCGACAGCCGGGCGTTACGCCAACCGCATCGCGCAGGGCCGGTTCCGGCTTGACGGAACCGATCATGCGCTGGAGCGCAATGAGAAGGGCCGCACGCATCTGCATGGCGGCTCTGAGGGCATCGGAAAACGGATCTGGGACATCGCCGCATCCGGCGAGGACTTCGTCCGCTTTGAGATCATCGATGCGGACGGTCATATGGGATATCCGGGAAATTGCCGCATCGCCTGCACCTACGGCCTGAAGGCCGGAGGCGTGCTTTCGGTCGTCCTGGAGGCGCAGACCGACCGGTCTACTCTCTGCAATTTGGCCCATCACAGCTACTTCAATCTCGATGGAAGCGACTCCATAGAGAACCATGAGCTGATGATCGCGGCCGATCGTTACCTGCCGGTGGATGCGGATCTCATTCCCACCGGCGAGACGGCGCCGGTCGCGGGAACGGCATTCGATTTCACCGAAATGCGCTCGGTCCTGTCTGAAAAGACCGGCCGGCCCGGCGACTATGACCACAATTTCTGCCTTTCGGACATGCGCGAAAAGAAGCGGGCCGTCGCGCTCGCCCGCAGCCTGAATTCAGGTGTCGTCCTGGAAGTGTGGACCGGCGAGCCCGGTCTGCAGTTCTATACGGGGGCAAAAATCAACATCCCGGTCGACGGGCTGGAGGGGCGCAGATACGGCGCGCATGCCGGCTTCTGCCTCGAGGCGCAAATCTGGCCGGACAGTCCAAATCACGCCGATTTTCCCCAAGCGACGCTTCGGCCCGGCGAACTGCTGAAGCAGGAAACCGATTATATTTTCTCCCGGAATTGAAGCGGAATATTTCAACGAAACCATACGGTTGATTAAGGGCTCCGCTCTGCCCGGCGTGACAATGCACATGCAGGCAGCTTGACAGGGCGCTCAGAGTAAGGCCCATTATTATATATTATATAAGACTCTGCGGCGGCGATGTCCCGGTCGGGAGGACACGACATCAGCGCGGCCAGCAGACGCATCGCGCGGGGGAGGGTCATGGCCGCCATTGTTGCCATCATCAAGCCGCTGGCATGGATCAACACGATCCTGTTGCGCATCGGGCGGAACGTCGCCTGGGTGGCGATGGGGCTGATGGTGCTGATCATCGTGCTGCAGGTCGTTTTCCGCTATGTGCTGAACGATGCGCTGTCCTGGTCGGAGGAGGCGGCGCGCTTCCTGATGCTGTGGATGACCGGTCTCATCGCACCGAGCGCCTATCGCTGGGGCGGTTTCGTGTCTATCGACCTCGTCCACGAGGTGCTGCCGAAGCGTGTCGGCAACATCCTCGTCCTGATCCTGCTTCTGATCAGCATGGCCGTGCTCATCGTGGCTTTGCAGCTTGGTTACAATCACGTCAATTCCGGATGGCTGTTCGCTTCGCAGACGCTCAAGGTCGATCTCGATTTCCTCGGCTGGGGCATCGTGCGCGCCAAGCAGGCCTGGATGTACATGTCGCTGCTGGTGGGCGTATTCCTGCTGCTGCTCGTCAATATCGAGCTGACCCTGAAGACAATCGTCGGGGTCGTCGATCCGTCCATTGAAATACCGGCAGACCAGGATCACCTGGCCATTACAGCGGAGTAGGCCTGATGCTTTTCTTCTTTCTTCCGCTGTTCCTGGTCTTCCTGATCATCGGACTGCCGGTGTTCTTCGCCCTGCTCGCGGCGCCGGGTATCCTCTTATGGCTGGCCGATCAGCCGCGTGACTTCGCGCTGCTTTACAAGAACGTCTATAACGGCATGAACTCGTTTCCGCTGATGGCGATCCCGTTCTTCATGCTGGCCGGCGAATTGATGAACCGGGGTGGCATCACCCTGCGGATCGTCGAGTTCAGCCAGTCGTTGATGGGGCATTTGCGCGGCGGCCTGGCGCATGTCAACATCCTCTCGTCGATGCTGTTTGCTGGCCTCTCCGGTTCGGCCGTGGCCGACACGTCGGCGCTCGGCTCGATGCTGATCCCGGCGATGGAGAAGAACGGCTATAGCCGCAAGTTCGCGGCGGCGATCACGGCGGCGTCCTCGGTGATCGGACCGATCATTCCGCCGTCCGGCATCATGATCATTTACGCCTATGTCATGGGCGAGTCGGTCGCGGCCCTGTTCCTCGCCGGCATCGTTCCCGGCCTTCTGGTCGGCGTCGGCCTGATGTTCATGACCGCCTATCTGGCGAAGTCCAACGATTTTCCGGCCGCCGCGCCCCGCGCCAGTTATCGCGAGCGCGGGCACGCCTTCGTGCGGGCGTTTTTCCCGCTGATGACGCCGGTGATCATCCTTGGCGGCATCCTCGCCGGTGTTTTCACGCCGACCGAGGCCGCGGCCGTCGCCGCCGTCTATGCCTTCATCGTGTCGATGTTCGTCCTGCGGACGATGGTCTGGGCCGATCTGCCGAGAGTCCTGATCAGGGCATCGCTGACGACGTCCGTCGTGCTGCTGCTGGTCGGTGCCGCCATGGCCTTCAAGACCGTGGTCAGTCTCAGCCATGCGCCGGAAATTCTCGCCGGCTTTATCCTGAGCCTGACGGAAAATCCGTACCTGCTGCTGTTCCTGATCAACATTCTGCTGTTCATCGTCGGGATGTTCCTGGATGCCGGCCCGGCGATCATCATTCTCGGGCCCATCCTGGCGCCGATCTTCACCGATCTCGGCGTCCATTCGGTGCATTTCGCCATCATCATGAGCGTCAACCTGACCGTCGGTCTCGCCACACCGCCCATGGGGCTGGTGCTGTTCGTGGCCTCCAGCGTCTCGGGCGTGAAGGTGGAGACGATCGCCAGGACGATCCTGCCGTTCCTGGCGGTTGAAATCCTGGTGATTTTCCTCATCACCTATTTCCCGCCGATTTCCATGGCGGTGCCGGAGTTCTTCGGCTTTATCAGATAGCCGCGGCGCGAGCCGCACAATGGGAGCGACCGGCGCGCGGCGGGTCTGCGCGCTTGACAAGAGAAGGCCAGTCTTTAATCTTATATCTTATATAAGACTTGCCGTGCGATTGACTTCGGGAGGATTCAAATGATCGCGAAAAGGACTGCAAACCTGCTGGGCGCATTTGCGCTCGGCCTTTCGATGACCGCCGTGACCACGGTGATGGACGGTGCCATGACAGTGGCCGAGGCGGCCGATTACAAGCTGCGTGCGACGGCCAATTCGAATGAAAATGACGAGGACTATGACGGCCTGATCGTTTTCAAGGACTATGTGGAAAAGGCATCCAACGGTGCCATCGAGGTCGAGCTGTTCATCGGTACGCAGCTCTGCTCAAACGGTGCGGAGTGCCTGCAGGGCGTTTCCGACGGCACCATCGATATCTACATCTCGACCTCCGGCGGCGCGTCGGGGATCTTCCCTTACGTGCAGGTGCTCGACCTTCCCTATCTGCTGCGCGATGACCGCATCGCCGAGGAAGTGCTGAGCGAGGGCACGCTCACCCGTACCATTCGCGATCTGGCGCTTGCGGATTCGGGCGGAACGATCCGTCTGATGACGATCGGCAATACCGGCGGCTGGCGCAATTTCGCCAACACCAAGCGCCGCGTGCAGTCGCCCGGCGACATGGATGGCCTGAAGATCCGCACCGTCGTCGCCGACCTGCCGCAGGAACTGGTCAGGGCGCTTGGCGCGTCCCCGACACCGATCCCGTGGCCGGAACTCTTTACCTCGTTGCAGACCGGCGTGGTCGAAGGTTCGAAGAACGGCATCACCGACATTATGGGTATGAAGTTCCCGGATGCCGGCCTGAAATATGTGACGCTCGACGGCCATGCCTATATGGGCGCGCTGTGGTGGATGAGCAACGACACCTTCATGTCGATGCCTGAAGACATGCGCCGTGTCGTGGTCGACGGGTTCGCAGCCTTGCAGCAGGCGACCTTCGCCTCGCCCAAGCGCAAGTCCATCCAGGCCTACTCGGACTTCATCGCCGACGGCGGTGACCTTTACGTTCTGTCGCCGGAAGAAAAGGCTGCCTTCAAGGAGGCCGCGGCACCGGTCTATGAATGGTTCAAGGCCAATATCGACAATGGCGAAGCCGTATTTACGGCTCTGAACGACGCGGCTGCCGGCGCTGAGGCGAAAATTGACGGCAACGCCGCGATGGACATGAAATAGCGGATCCGGCCGATTTCAGGCATGACCTGAACTGGACTGACGAACAGAAAGGCCGCACATTATTGTGTGGCCTTTCGCATTCAGACAGGATGCGACCCTCAGCGGAAGGGATACATCCACGGTTTGTAGTCATCGATGAGGATCTGCGCGTGCTCAATCTGATCGGGCGACATTTTCTTGACCACTTCCTCAAGGCTGATCGCTGCGTCCGGGTCGCCGCCGATCGCCGAGAGAACGTACCACATATAGGCGCGCACCAGATCGGGCTGCGGCATGCCGTGCCCGACCTCGTAATACCAGCCGACACCGGACTGGGCGCCTGGATGGCCCTTCATCGCCGAGCGCAGATACCATTCGAAGGCGCGCATGTCATCGCGCGGCACGCCGAGCCCCATGGCGTACATCACGCCGATCATCTCCTCAGCATCCGCGTTGCCGGACCTTGCAGCGGGAAGCAGTTCCCGCATCGCCTCCTCGAAACGGTTCGCCTCCATCAGGTCGCGCGCGGTTTCGATCTCCGCATGCGCCGGCGTCGCGGAGATCACGCAGATCATTGTCATCGCTGCGATAAGCCCGGCCGACTCGCGAGCGCCGACGGGCTGGCCCTCGGCGTCGGCGAGGGCGGCGAAGGCATCGGCGAGAAACGAACGACCGGCGACGGGCGCGACCGGATCGACCGCAGGGTGCCGCGCAACGCGCCGGCGTTGTTCAATATCGGCCATAAGGACATCCCTCACCTGTTCCATGACGGCCGCCTGAGCATCGACGATCTTTACGGCAACGGGTTCAATTCGCCGGCTGAGGAATATCTGCCGCGGGGGCTGGACAGCCTTGCCGCGGCGCAGTCGCTTTTTCCGGTCACATCCGAAACGGAAATGGCCGGTCATTCTGAAGAGAATGCGGTCGCCGGCGCGCGCAACGACCGGATCGATCATGCGTGGCGGCTGATTGCCAAGCGTATTCGCGCCATTCCCGGCTATGGAACCCTTTTTGTCGAAGCCTTCCCGGATGTCGAAAGCCCTGCCGACATTACAATCGTTCATATGGGCAATGCACTCGGGGATTTCGTCAATTCCGAATGGCGGTCCCATGACAGCGCGTTCGACCGCTACCTGAATGGCGATGCGGATGCGTTGGGAAAGGACGCCCGAGCCGGCATGGAACTGTTCTACGGGCGCGGCGGCTGCTCGGCATGCCACAGCGGCGCGCTGTTTTCGGATCAGGATTTCTATGCGCTCGCGCTGCCGCAATTCGGGCCGGGCCGGACACGCATGTTCGATCTGATGCAGCGCGATGTCGGGCGCATGGTGGAAACGGATCGCCTTGAAGATGCCTACCGTTTCCGCACTCCGTCGTTGCGCAACAGTGCGCTGACGGCACCCTACGGCCATAATGGCGCCTATGCGACACTTGAAGGGATCATCCGGCATCACCTCGATCCCCAGGGGTCGTTCGACCGCTGGAACCGCTCGCAAGTGGCCCTGCCGGCGGCGGAACATCTGCAGGAAGCCGACTTTGCCGCCCTGCAAGACAGGCGCGAACGCCGGCGCGTGCGGGCAGCGGTCGACATCGAGCCGCTCGATCTCAGCGACGATGAGGTCCGCCGACTGGTTGCCTTCCTGCATGCGCTGACCGGCGAGGAGAGCGTCAAGGGACGGCTCGGCCGGCCGGACGAAGTGCCGAGCGGATTGCCGGTGGACTGAACCCGTCGCGGGAGCGGATGCGGGATCGCGTTTGCGGAATTCTAGTCTTGTATCTTATATAAGACTTGATAGATTGCAGCCGAAAGGAGCCTCGTCTCTTCCATCATGACAACAGTTCTAGCCGCCGGTTCCGCCGTCGTCGATTTCGTCTTCCAGCTCGATGAAGCGCCGTCCCGGTCCGAAAAACACCGGGCGCGGGACGCAACCATCGTCGGCGGAGGCTGTGCGGCGAATGCGGCCGTCGCGGTGTCGCGTCTGGGCGGACGGGCGGTGCTGGCGACGCGGCTCGGGGACGATATTATCGGCGACATGATCCTGACCGACCTAGAAGCCGAAGGCGTCGATTGTTCGCTGGTCAGGAGATTTGAAGGGCGCCGTTCATCCTATTCGTCGGTCCTTGTCGATCCGGAAGGCGAGCGCAGCATTGTCAATTTCCGGGATATGGAGATCGATTCCGGCGGCGGCTGGCTTGAAGAGACGACATTGCCCGATTTCGACGTGGCGCTCGCCGACACACGCTGGCCGGAGGGTGCCCGCGTGATGATGCAGGCCGCGCGTGCGCGCGGCGTTCCCGGCGTTATCGACGGGGAAGCTCCGGTCCGGGAAGCGGAGGATGCCCTGGCGCTTGCCACGCATATCGCCTTTTCACAGTCCGGACTGCGTGATTTCGAGGATACGGACGATCTGGAGACCGCGTTGCGCCGTGCAGGCGATGAAACCGGCGCCTGGGTCTGCGTGACAATGGGCGATGTCGGCGTTTTCTGGATCGAGGACGACCGGTTCAGGCACATGCCGGCCTTCGACGTCACGGCGGTGGATACGCTTGGCGCGGGCGATGTCTGGCACGGCGCATTTGCCCTCATGCTGGCGCGCGGCAGCGACGAGGAAGCGGCAATCCGCTTCGCCAGCGCCACATCGGCGCTCAAATGCACCCGGTTCGGCGGACGCAAGGGCACGCCGACGGCGGATGAAGTCGAAGCATTTTTAATGGAGAAGAGTTGATGCAGCTCACACCCGGAAAACTCTGGGGCATGCGCCGCATGGCGGACGCCGCCGGGCGTTTCAAGATGACCGCGGTCGATCAGCGGCCGCCGATCAAGAACCCCATAGCCGCGCATTACGGGTCCGATGAGGCGCCCTATGATGACGTTGCCCGGTTCAAGGCGCTGCTGACCGAGATCCTGCAAGATGAGTCCTCGGCAATGCTGCTTGATCCGCATTATGCGATACCGCGCGGCATCGGGCATCTGTCCCCGGCAAAGGGTCTGATCGTGACGCTGGAGGATTCGCTGTTCGAGGAGACCGGGGGCGGACGCCTGTCTTCCGAGATTGATGACTGGTCGGTCGCCAAGATCAAGCGGATGGGCGGCGACGCGGTCAAGGTGCTCGCCTGGTACAGGCCCGATGCGGGCGCCTCGGTCAACGCTCACCAGCAGGATTTTGTCAAACGGATCGGCGAGGCATGTGGACGTTACGATATTCCGTTCCTGTTTGAATTGCTGGTCTATCCGCTGGCCAGCGACGCGCATCAGACGAAGGACTATGTCGAACTGCAAGGCAAGAAGGCGGACGATGTGCTGGCGTCCGTCGAGGAATTTGCCGGGGCGGATTACGGCGTCGATGTCTTCAAGCTTGAGAGCCCCGTCAATGGGGGGGATGTGCCGGGTGTGGGCAATGAGGGCTGGGAAGACGTCCAGGCCGTTTTTGACGAGATGGGACGGCTCGCCGGCCGGCCATGGGTGATGCTGTCGGCGGGCGCGGGCAAACCGCAGTTCCGTAATATTCTGACCCATGCCTTGCGTGCCGGTGCGTCCGGATATCTGGCCGGCCGGGCCATCTGGCTCGACGCCTTTTCCAGCTTTCCGGACTGGGATGCGATCCGCGCCGGACTGTCGGGTGAGTCAGTCGACTATATGAAAGATCTCAATACGCTGACTGATGTCGAGGCGACCGCCTGGCATGCGCATCCCGTTTATGCCGATGGCGGCGCGTCTTTCTCTCCGGATGATGCGACGTTCCGGCACGGCTACGGAGATTTCGGTTCGTGACCGGCCTTGCGCTCCCATCGCAACCCGTTTCAATCGAGCAGCAGGCGGGCGACGACATCGAGCGTTTGCGCGTCGCCGCGCGCCGGCGCGACGATAATCGCTTCGCCCTGGCGCGGCGCGATGCCGGTCAGCGCTTCGACGTTCTCCGGATGGGTGATCATCACCTGGTTTCCGGGTCCGCGAAAGCTGCGAATGATCTCCATCACTTCGCTGGTTTTCGCTTCGAGCGCGTCCGGATCGTCCTCGACGAGATCGAGCGCTTCCAGCGGCTGGGCCCGGACGTCGCGGAACGCGTTTTCGGCGGTTTCAAGCGTACGGCACCACTGGCTGGAATAGACGGTGGAGATGGATACGGCCCGTGCCGCGAAACGAACGCCGCGCCTGCGCGCCTGCTGGCGTCCGCGGTCGGACAGATTGCGTTGGGTGGTGCAATCCTCGAGCTCGAAAAAAGGCGGGTCGCCGACGCCCGGCGCCAGCGCGTGGGTCAGCAAGATCGTATAGCCGCCGGACGCAAGCCGCGCCCAAGCGGCTTCCGTTGCATTGGCCCCGGCGGTGGCGAAACCGCACACCAGCAAGACTGTTACAGCCAGGGCAAGGGGACGTCGTTTCATATGGCGGCTCCGATAACGCATATACCAGACACACTCTAGGAGTTTAATCGGCAAATGAAAGAGGTACAGACGCTAGGCGTTCTGCCGCTCGGTCGGCCGACTTTCGATGTGGCCTTTGCCGAAGAAAAACTCAAGGCCATGTTGGACGTTCTGGCGGCTTCCGGCAAGACATTGTGCGGTCCGGCCGCACTGCTCATGGACGAGGCCGCGACACGGGACGCGATCGCACAGGTCAAGGCCGCCCGGCCGGATGCCGTCCTGATCCTTCAGGTGACCTTCACGGACGCGGTCGCCACGATGGCTGCCGCCTCGGCGTTCGATGTGCCGCTCGGGATCTGGGCGGTGCCGGAGCCGAGGCTTGGCGGGCGGTTGCGGCTCAATGCCTTTTGCGGGCTCAACCTTGCCTCGCACGCCCTTGGACGCGCCGGTCATCCGTTTTCATGGATCTACGCCGATCCGGAACGTGCCGATATCGGGCCGGAAATTCAGGCGCTTCTTGGCGGCGAGCGTATTGTCGCACCGATCGAAGCCGTGCGCCCGGCGCCTGAAAAAAAGCGATGCGATGCGGTTGCGGCGCTCGACGGAAAGCGCATTGCCCGTATCGGGGCGCATCCCGACGGGTTCGATACCTGCCGTTACGACGCATCCCGGCTTAAGGAACTGGCCGGCATCGAAGTCGAGGAACTCGGCCTTGAAAGCCTGTTCGACACCGCCCGCGCGATGCCGGACGATGTCGTTCAGGACATCCGCGCCGTCGCCGCGCGCGATCTTGCCGGTCTGGAGCGCGTGGACCAGCAGCAGCTCGACCGGTCGCTGCGGCTGAAGGCGGCGCTTTCGACATTGAGGGATGATGAGCGTTTCGATGCGTTCGCCATCCGGTGCTGGCCGGAGACCTTTACCGAATATGGCGGTGCGGTCTGCGGTCCGGTGTCGATGATGGGCGAGGCGGGGGTGCCCTGCGCCTGCGAGGCCGATGTCTACGGCGCGGCGACGCAGCTGCTGCTGCAGAGCGTGGCGGACAGCCCGGTCTTTCTGGTCGACATGGTCGATATGGATGTGAGCGACAATAGCGGCGTCGTGTGGCATTGCGGCCAGGCGCCGATATCCATGGCCGATCCGCATCAGCCGGCCGAGGCGACGATCCACACCAATCGCAGGATGCCGCTGCTTTATGAATTCAAGCTGCGCCCCGGCGCGGTGACGCTGATGCGCCTCAGCCAGGCGCGGGGCCGGCATATGATGATCCTTGCGGGTGCACAAGTGCTTGACCGGCCCAAGGCATTCACCGGAACCTCCGGTGTCGTTCGTTTCGACCGGCCGGTGGCGTCGGTTCTTCCCGATATCATGAACAGCGGGCTGGAGCACCATATGGCGCTTGCCTATGGCGATCATTGCGAGGCGCTGATGGCCGCAGCCGGCGCGCTCGAACTCCCCGTCATCCGCCTTTGAGGACACAACGCATATGAGTACCATCCGTTACGGCATTATCGGCTCGGGCATGATGGGGCAGGAGCATATTCGCAACATCATGCTGCTCGACGGGACCGAGATCAGCGCGGTCGCGGATCCCAATACCGAAATGCAGCGCAGCGCCGCCAAACTGGCCGGCCCGGACTGCCGCGCCTTTTCCCATCACGGCCCGCTGCTCGACGAGGGCGGCTTCGATGCGCTGGTCGTTGCCGTGCCGAACTACCTGCACAAGCCGATCCTCGATGACGTGCTGAAATGCGATGTGCCGGTACTGGTGGAAAAGCCGCTCGGCATCGACGGGCCGCAATGCCGGGACATCATGGCGCGGGCAAACGGGCGCAGCGCGCCGGTGTGGGTGGCCATGGAGTACCGCTACATGCCGCCCATCGCCCGTCTGATGGAGGAGGTGCGGGCCGGCACGGCGGGCGAGCCCAAGATGATCGCCATTCGCGAACACCGCTTCCCGTTCCTGAGCAAGGTGGATGACTGGAACCGGTTCCAGGATCAGACCGGCGGAACGATGATCGAGAAATGCTGCCATTTTTTCGATCTGATGCGGCTTTTGTCCGGATCGGAAGCCGTGCGGGTGTTCGCCTCGGGCGCCATGGACGTCAATTTCAAGGATCAGACATTCAATGGCCGCCAAGCGGATATTCTCGACAATGCCTTCGTCATCGTGGATTTCGAAAACGGCATCAGGGCGCTGCTCGATCTGTGTATGTTCGCCGAGGGCGCCTATTGGCAGGAAACGGTGACCGTGACCGGCGACAGGGCGCGTATCGACGCCCATGTGCCCGGACCTGCGCGGTTTTCACCGACCGGAGAAGAGCGGGCGTCGCGCCTCGTGATCTCGCCGCGCGAGAGCAAAATGCCGGTGAGCGAGGATATCCATGTGGACCCCGCAATTCTGTCGGCGGGCGACCATCACGGTTCGACCTTCTATCAGCATGAGAAATT
>NZ_CFHWAF010000080.1:0-21158 GCF_984452065.1 Hoeflea sp.
CCACCACAAGCGCGAGCCAACGCAGTCAGAGGACAAAATCGCCCGGCCCATTCAATGTTATTTTCCAATGGCCTCTTCCTCTCAAGGGCCGCTTGCCCGATGCTCTGCATCGCGCCGCGCGACGCGCCTTGCCGACTGGACCGATTTTCCACCATCAAATGCTTCAAACTAAGTCAGACACGCTCTAATCACGAATGGGCCCAGTCCCAGTAGAGGCCGCGCGCTTTCCTTGCGACAGGGCCGG
Organism: Hoeflea sp.; assembly: GCF_984452065.1. NCBI lineage: Bacteria > Pseudomonadati > Pseudomonadota > Alphaproteobacteria > Hyphomicrobiales > Rhizobiaceae > Hoeflea > Hoeflea sp. The sequence goes on from NZ_CFHWAF010000080.1 coordinate 245, forward strand.
CCTGCAGTTCGCGGTCTTCGATCCTGATGATCGGAACCACCTTCGAGTGGTTGCCGGTCGAGAAGATTTCATCGGCATCCATGAAGTCCGATACATCGAGCCTGCTTTCGACGACCTCGTGTCCGGCGTCCCGCAGCAGGCCGATGATGCGCTGGCGGGTGATGCCGGCGAGGAATGTTCCGTTCGGTGCCGGCGTGAACACGACGCCGTCCTTGACCAGGAAAACATTGGAGGTTCCGGTTTCGGCGACGTTTCCGAGCATGTCGAGGACAAGCGCGTTGTCGAAACCGCGCGACTTCGCCTCCAGGATCGCCCGGCCGTTATTGGGATAAAGGCAGCCGCTCTTGGCGTCCGTCGGCATTGTCTCGTGGGACGGACGCCGAAACGGCGAAACGGAGACTGAAAAGCCGTTGGACGGGATCATCGGCGCTTCGTAAAGGCACAGGCAGAAGCGCGTCGATTCGGGATCCGCGGGAACCGACATGTAGCCGCCGTGCTCGGCCCAGTACATCGGCCGGATGTAAACCGCCGTCTCGCCGTCGAACTTTTTCAGCCCGTCCCGCGCGAGGCCGACGATCTCCGGCGCACTCATCGTGGCCTTCAGCCCCAGCGCCTTGGCGGACGTGTTGACCCGTTCGCTGTGAAGATCGAGGTCGGGCGCCACGTTTTCGAACCATCTGGCGCCGTCGAAGACAGAGGTTCCGAGCCACATGGCATGCGAGCGAGGCCCGACGAGCGGGACATTGCCCTCGTGCCAGTCTCCGTCGACAAAGGTCCAAGTGATTGATTGAGCGCTCGAAACAACTGTCATGGACCATTCCTCCGTTACATCGGCCAGTTGCGACCCACTCAAATTCATCGCGGCGTTAAGGTCAATACGTCAAAGCCGCGGATCGGCCATGACCCGCTCTTGACGAAACGCATCGGCGGGAACATGCTGCAGCGCAAAATGAAAGGACAGGGACAATGGCTTCCGGCAACGGTTTTGCTGCTTATGTTTTCGATGCTTACGGCACTTTGTTCGATGTGCATGCGGCGGTTCGCCGCCATGCCGCGGACGTCGGCCCAAACGGCCAGTTGCTGTCGGAAATCTGGCGTGCCAAGCAGCTTGAGTATTCCTGGGTGCGGGCGCTGATGGGCGCCTATTGCGACTTCTGGAAACTGACCGAACAGGCGCTGGACTTCGCTATCGAGGCCGTGCCGGACATCGACCCGAAACATCGCGACACGCTGCTCGAGGCCTATTGGAAACTTGATTGTTACGAAGAGGTCCCAACGGTTCTCAAGGCCTTGAAGGACCAGGGCGCCAAACTCGCGATCCTGTCCAACGGCTCGCCCGCCATGCTCGAATCGGCCGTCCGCAACGCGGCGCTCGATTCCATACTGGACGATGTCTTCTCCGTCGATGAACTGAGCACCTTCAAGACCACACCGGCGGTTTACGAGATGGTGACCACGGCCTACCGGCTTTACCCCGACGCCGTATCGTTCCAGTCCTCCAACCGGTGGGACATCGCAGGCGCCAGGAAGTTCGGCTTCCGGACCGTGTGGATCAACAGGGCGTCCAATCCCGACGAATACCGGGACTATTCGCCCGACGTCGTGCTGCCAAGCCTGCAGCAGCTTTGAGGCCCGGGCGTCAGCCAAGTTTTGTCCCAGGTTCTGCAGACCTGTCCGAGGCGCGGATCGCTTCCGGGTGGGAAGCCGCGCCGCGTCAGGCGCGCTGGGGATCAAAGACCGCCCTGATGATCCCGATAACATGACGGATCGCAGGGTCCCGGGTCTGGCGTGTGTGCCATGCCATATGCACCGGGAACCCCTCGACGCCGATCGGCGGCTCGAAGCTCACGAGTTCGGGGTGCGCATGCAGATCAAAACCGTGCCGGGGCACCATCGCGACATGATCGGTCTGCGCAAGGAGCGGCAGGACAAGCTGGAACGAGGGCACGACAACGCCCACATGGCGGGTGCGGTCCATGGCGGCAAGCTGTGCATCGAGCGGCGACTGGGCCTCGCCCCGGCCCGACATGACGATGTGCGGCCAGTCAAGCCAGGTATCGAGGTTGAAGTGCCCGGCCGCAGGGTGGCCCCTTCGCATGGCCACGATATAGCTCTCCTGCAGCAGCGTTATCCGCTCCAGCCCGTCAATGTCTCCGGGGAACACCGAAATCACGATATCGGTGTCGCCGTTGAGCAAATCCCCGGCGGCGGCATCGGTCCCGTTCCACGGCTCGAAGACGATCGTGACGCCCGGGGCCGTCTCCTGAAGGGCCGCGACCAGCGGGCCGGCGACCATGAAAGACGGATCGTCGGCGGTGGTGATGCGGATGGTCTGCTCCAGATCCGTCAGCGCCACGGCGGGCGGGTCGACAAGATCGTGCACGCCGGCGAGGAGCGACTTCAGTGGCCCCCGCAATGCCTCCGCCCGCGGCGTCAGGCGCATGTGACCATGCTTCCTTTCCAGCAATTGATCGTCAAACAGATCACGGCATCGCTGGAGTGCGTTCGACACGGCCGGCTGGGAACGGTTCAGACGTCGGGCGGCGCGGCTTACATGCGCCTCCTCGAGCAGCGCGTCAAGCACCACGAGCAGGTTGAGATCGATCGTCATTAAATTCATGAGACTTATAATACACTATAATAATTATCTGTTGGAATTATTATTCTCGCGGTTCCAAATTGTCCCCGAAGCAGCCCGGTCGAAAGACCGGCATCGCGGATATGAAGCCCAAATCACAGACAGGAACAAAGCCATGTCCAATCGCAAAGCAGTTTTCCCGGCCGGACGGCAAGCGCTCTACGAAACCCATCAATATTCAGCCGCCATCCGCTCCGGTGATCTTCTTTTCGTCTCCGGTCAGGTGGGCAGCCGCGAGGACGGCTCGCCGGAACCGGACTTTGAAAAACAGGTGCAGCTTGCCTTCGACAATCTCACCGGGGTTCTGGAGGCCGCCGGCTGCACGTTCGACGATGTCGTCGACGTGACAACCTTCCACACCGACCCGCCCAAACAGATGGAAACGGTTGTCGCCGTGCGCTCCAGGGCGATCGGGGAAAAGCCCTATCCGAACTGGACCGTCGTCGGCGTGACATGGCTCTCGGGCTTCGACTTCGAAATCAAGGTCATTGCGCGCATTCCGACCGCCGAATGACTGTGACGACAAGGAATGCGTCGGGCCGCGGCGTCATGTCCTGCACGTGGGACAGTGCCGAAAATGTGTTGCAACCGTGATGTCGCGGCGGCGCGTTTCGGTTAAAAGTCTCATCCGAAACAACCACCATTTTCCCCTTTCCGGAATTCTTCAGGGTCAAAACACGATTGTCTGCTCTTTTCTCGCCGTTCCAGCTTCGACGTGTAACGTTCAAAAATCGTGTCGCCGTGTCGCCGATGAGCCAGTACCGCGCAAGCGGCGGTCATGCCAATGATTGGCATATGGTTCATCTCGGCCGCTTCGCGATGGGCGGGGCCGGTCTGGTCTATGCGGAGGCGACAGCGGTCGAAGCCGATGGCCGCAGGACGGCCGGCGACCTCGGATTGTGGGATGACGCGCAGGTCGGCGGTCTCAAGCCGATCGCCGAGTTCATAAGCCGCGAGGGTTCGGTCCCCGGGATCCAGTTGAGCCATGCCGGCCGCAAGGCCTCGGAGAGACGGCCCTGGCATGGCGAAACACCCATCGATGGCGAGGATGTCGCAAAACGCGGCGAGACGCCCTGGAGCGCCATCGCACCATCTGCAATCCCCTATGCCGACGGCTGGCCGACACCTGACGAAATGTCCGAGGAGGATATTCAAAGGGTGATCCGGTCATTCGGCGAAGCGGCACGGCGCGCCTTCGAAGCGGGCTTCAAAATCATTGAAATCTACGCCGCACACGGGTTCCTGATCCACCAGTTTCTGTCGCCGATCTCGAACACGCGGACCGACCGATGGGGCGGCACCGATGCCAACAGACGGCGTTTTGCCCTGGAAGTGGCGAAATCCATTCGCGCCGGCTGGCCGGAGGCCTATCCGCTTGCCTTCCGCCTGTCTTCGACCGACTGGCTGGACGGCGGGCTGGAGGTGGACGACGTGGTGGGCACGGCACGGGCGTTAAAAGCAGAAGGTGTCGACATCATCGATTGTTCTTCGGGCGGCATCGGCGGCCGGGAGCGGCCCCGCAGAATGAAGATCGAGCAGGGTTTTCAGGTGCCGTTCGCGGAGCAGATCCGGCGCGATGCGGGGATCGCCACGATGGCGGTCGGTTTCCTGTGGGATGCGGAGCGCTGCGACGCAATCGTAAAGAACGGTCAGGCCGACATGATAGCGCTGGCCCGCGAAATGCTCGCCTATCCCAACTGGCCCCTGCACGCGGCATCCATGCTGGGTGTCGACGACGATCAGGCCATGTGGCCGGTCGAAGCGGGATGGTGGCTGATGAAGCGCGACAGGCTGCTGCGGAAACTCGGTCTTCGACAGCCGGCCGGATAAACCGCTTGCCAGAGACGACCGGGGCGGTCGCCCTGCCCGTTCCGTGGTGCCTTTGCCGGATCATATCCACTGTTCGTGACAAGGTCGGCGCACCGGTTTTGGTGAAGTGCCGGAACTTGAGCTAGTATGTCCGGTCAGACGAGCGACATTCTTGTGCCCGTGTCCGGATCGCCGCGGCGACCGGAACACATCTGAACGGAGGAGTTCGAAATGCAAGCAGACACACCAATGGCAAACAGAATACTGACGCTTGGCTGCGCCGCCGTCATGTCGGCCTGCGGTTCCATGGCGCTGGCTGCGGATGTGGTGATCGGCGTTCCGAACTGGCCATCCGTTCAGGCGACGGCCCATGTGCTCAAGATCGCCCTTGAAAACAAACTCGATCTTGAGGTCGAGCTTCAAAACGGTTCGAACACGGCCGTATTCGAAGCCATCGATGCGGGCACGATGCATGTGCATCCGGAAGCCTGGCTGCCGAACCTCGATCACCTCAAGCGCGAATATGTCGACGGAAAGAAAACCATAAAGCTCAAACCGAGCGGCGCCACCGGCACACAGGCCATGTGCGTTACGAAGGGAACCGCGGAAAGGACCGGGATCAGGGATCTGAAGCAACTGCGCGAGCCCGAAATGGCCAGGAAATTCGATACCGACGGTGACGGCAAGGGAGACATCTGGATCGGCGCGGACGGATGGGGATCGACACCGATCGAGCAGATACGGGCCAAATCCTATGGCTACGACAAGACCATGACGCTGAAGATCATGGAGGAGGACGTCGCTTTGAGCGAGGTCGACAAGGCGGTCAAGGAAAACAGGAACATCGTCTTCTACTGCTACACACCCCATTACATGTTTGTCGTCAACGACCTCGTCGTTCTCAATGAACCGGCCCATGACGCCACGCAATGGATCATCGTCCAGCCCTCGCCGACACCGGGTTGGTTCGAGAAATCGAGCGCGGGTGTGGCTTGGAATACGGCGGATCTGAATATCGGCTACGCCGCCTCGTTGGAGGCCGATCAGCCGGAGGTCGCGGCCATGCTGAACAATGTCCTGCTCGACACCGACACGCTGTCCGCGATGACCTATGCGCTTTCGGTTGAACAACAGGACCCGTCGGAATTCGCCAAGAAATGGGTTGAGGACAACGCGGACACGGTCGACAGCTGGTTTCAGTAGCCGATCGCGCCGCATCCGAAACTCATTGGCGTGATGACATTGCTGGATGAAATTCGCCGGCGGCCTTGTCGCCGGAGCGGACGGACCCATCGTGCGGAGCATTTTTCAAACGGTTGCCGGCCGGATAATGCGGAGCGCCCTTTCGTTTCGCCGATTTTCAACCGTTCAAAATGCCTTCGGCGGTGGCGGCGTCTGAAACGAGCTCGGAAATCAGACCCGTCTTCAGAACCGATCTGATCGCCGGTATTTTCGCCTTTCCGAATGCGACGGCCGTATTCCGCGTACCCATGAGCCGGACCCGGAGGCACACGCCATCCTTCGCGACAAGCTGGCAGCCTGGCAGTTGCTCGACAAGGAACCGGTCGACCTCGCGCTCAAAGGCCTGGCCGAACCCATGTGGCAGGCGCCGGGCGGGCTGCCACGATCATCACCGTTTGAACAGGAAACAGCGCAATGGACAATCTGTGGCGAGACGATGAAGCGGACCGCGCGTGCGGTCGTCGCGGCGGAGCGCTATGGAAGATTTCAGCCGATTGCGGAAAGCGACCTCTTCAATATGGAATACTGGTCGCTTGAGCAGGCGGAACTTGCGAAAGCGGGAAACGCGGCGTAACGCGTACAATCGAACCGGTCCTGTCACAAAGCCGCGAGAATCAGCTATGAATCGGCCGTTGTTGCGGGATTGCGGGATTGGCAGGGATTATCGACGGCACACGGACCGGCAGGCTGACACGGCGCGGTTTTCTTCTCGGAAGCTGCGGGGTCGTTGCCGGCTGTATCGATCGTCAGTCGCCGGAAGGTTTTGCCATACAGACCGCACCGTCGCGCCAGCTCAGTTACCCGATCGAGCCCTATGATGTGATGTATGCGGGTTTGAACGAAAACGGCTTTCACATACCGCGTGTCCCCTACAAGCAGCTTGATCCCGATGACCTTCGCCAGATCGTTCACGATCCGACCGTCGATCCTGTCGGCACCGTTGTCATCGATCCCGAAGGCCACCACCTTTATCTGATTCTGCAAGACCGCAAGGCCGTGCGCTACGGGATCGCGCTCGGCCCCGGTTTTACCGGCGGTGCGCGAACGCTGAGGGTCGGCTCAAGGGAGGCGTGGCCGGTGTTTTACGCCTCCGGCGAAAAGAAGGTTGACGGAAAGCCCGCCAAAGACCAGCCGCCCGGCCCGAAGAACCCCTATGGCGCGCGTGCGCTCTACCTTACCGATAGCGGTGGTGCTGCCGGCCTTCTCATTCACGGCGGGTCCGACTGGCGCGAAATCGGCAAGACCGCGTCGACGGGCAGTATCGCCATGCTCAATCAGGACGTCATGGACCTCGACCGGCGCACCAAGCCAGGCGCTCAGGTCATCATTCTCTAAAGCCCCTTCTTGAGGCTCCCCAATATGCCGCGTACAAGCGCACGGCCAAGCGTGCTCGCAACGGAGCGCGCGGCGGACTTCATGGCCGCCTCGGCGACCGACTGCCGGCGTGACGTTGAGCGGCGCCGGCGGCGCGACTTGCGCCTCCGCGAGGAGCGCTTGCGCCCGCGCTCATCATAATCGTCGTCATCATCGTCGTCGCTGAAGCCGGGCAAGGTCCAGCGGCGGCTTTCCTGAAGGTCCTCTTCGTCTTCCTCCTCCCGCTGACGGCGCTCCTCCTCAGCCCTGGCGGCATCATCGGCGCGCTTTTTGAGGATTTCGAAAGCGGAATCGCGATCCAGATCCTCATCGTAAAAGCCGGCCACCGGGCTGTGGCTCATCGCGCTGCGGCGCTCACCATCCGTCAAGGGGCCAAGGCGCGAGGATGGCGGGCGAATGAGCGTGCGCTGAACGACCGTCGGAACACCCTTCGATTCGAGCGTCGAGACAAGCGCCTCGCCGACGCCGAGCTGCGTGATCGCCTCGAAGCAGTCGAATTCGGGATTGGGCCTGAAGGTCTCGGCCGCCGTCTTGACGGCCTTCTGTTCCCGCGGCGTATAGGCGCGCAGGGCGTGCTGAATGCGGTTGCCGAGCTGCGAGAGAACGCTCTCCGGCACATCGAGAGGGTTCTGGGTGACAAAGTAGACGCCGACGCCCTTTGAGCGGATCAGCCGGACGACCTGCTCGACCCGCTCGATCAGGATTTTCGGCGCCTCGTCGAAAAGCAGATGCGCCTCGTCGAAGAAGAAGACCAGGCGCGGCTTGTCCGGATCGCCCACTTCGGGCAGTTCCTCGAACAGTTCCGACAGCAGCCAGAGCAGGAAGGTGCCGTAGAGGCGCGGGTTCATCATCAGCTTGTCGGCGGCCAGAACGCTGATCGCCCCACGGCCGTCGGGCGTGGTGCGCATCATGTCGCTGATCTTGAGCGCCGGCTCGCCGAAGAACTGTTCGGCGCCCTGTTGTTCCAGCACCAGCAGGTCCCGCTGGATCGCGCCGATGGATTGTTTGGAGATGTTCCCGTAGATGCCGGTCAGTTCCTTGCTGTGCTCGGCCATGTAATTGAGCATGGCCTGCAGGTCTTTCATGTCGAGCAGCGCCAGGCCGTTTTCATCGGCGATCTTGAAGGCGATGTTGAGCACGCCCTCCTGGGCATCCGTCATATCCATCAACCGGGCGAGCAGAAGCGGGCCCATCTCCGTCAGCGTGGTGCGGACGCGGTGGCCCTTGTCGCCGAAGAGATCCCAGAAGATCACCGGAAACTCCTGGAATTCATAGGGGTCGAGACCGATCATGTTGGCGCGCTTTTCCAGGAAATCCTTGTATTCGCCAATCGCCGCGATACCGGATAGGTCGCCCTTCACATCGGCGCAGAACACCGGCACGCCGGCAATCGAAAAACCTTCCGCCAGGATCTGCAGGGTCACCGTCTTGCCGGTGCCCGTCGCGCCGGTGATCAGACCGTGCCTGTTGGCAAAGCCAAGATCGAGATATTCACCCTGATTGATGGAGTCGTCGGGCTTGCGGCTGGTTCCCAGATAGAGTTTGCCGTCCTGAAGCATTGGTGACCTGTCCCCTGATTTCGACCTGTCATTTATAGGGATGCCGCAGCCGCCGGACAATTGCCGAAGTGATGTGATAACCTGTTATTTCAGAGGATATACAAGGCTATCCGCAGCAACAGCAGTATTACCATAATATTGTCAGAACTGAATTGAGCGGATGAAGGGATCGACATGGAAAAGGTACTGGGCATTGGCGGCGTGTTTTTCCGCGCAAAAGATCCCGCCTCCCTGGCGCGCTGGTATGAGGAGCACCTCGGGATAAATCCGGTTCCCGACAGCTATGAGGCGCGTTGCTGGCAGCAGGACGCCGGGATGACCGTTTTTGCGCCGTTCGATCAGGGTACGGAATATTTCGGGCGGGCGGAACAGCAATGGATGATCAATTTCAGGGTCCGTGACCTCGATGCGATGGTCGCGCAGCTTGAGGCCACCGGGATCGGTGTGGAGGTCAATGCCGAGACCTTTCCGAACGGCCGGTTTGCGCGAACGCACGATCCGGAGGGCAATCCCATCGAGCTTTGGGAACCGTCCGAACCGAATGAGGAGGCCTGACGCCCATCGGGCCTGCCCGCCGTCCATGTTCTGTTTACCCGACACCGTTACGCTGTGGCTGAAATCGGGCTTTACAGGACCAGGATGGCGTCATGACATTCACGACACGCCGCTCATTGCTGATTGGCGCAGGTTCCGTCCTCGCCGGCGGCGCCCTGCCGGCCGCCGCACAGACACAGGACATGCGCCTTGCGGAGCTGCGCGGCTCCCTCGATGCGGTCGACCTCGGCATGCGGCCCGGCGCAGGCGACGACCAGAGCCGGGAACTCAGCGACATCCTCAACCGTGCGTCGGCGGAACGCAAGCCCGTGTTCCTGCCGCCCGGGGCCTATGCCGTCTCCAACATCAACCTTCCGGAATTCGTTCACCTTTCCGGCGTGCCCGGCGCAACGCGGCTCGTCTACGGCGGCGCGGGCCATTTCATGATGGCGGACAATGCCGAAAGCATCAGGCTGAGCGGCATGACGATCGACGGCGCCAACAGATGGCTCGACGATTATGCGCAAGCGACCGTGCAGGTGAGCCGGACCGGCAGCGTCTTCATCGACGACTGCGATATCGCAGGCAGCCGGAAGCACGCCGTCATGTTCGAGGCCTGCGGCGGGTCCGTGACGCGTTCGCGGATCTCGGGCGCGGCGCTCGCGGCGATCTACAGCGTCGAGAGCCTGGGCCTGCGCGTTGCCGACAACGAGATTTTGGACTGCGCCAATGGCGGTATCCTGATCCATCGCTGGAAGCCGGCTTACGACGGCAGCCTGATCACCGGCAACCGCATTGCCCGGATCGCTTCCCAGGCCGGCGGCACCGGGCAAAACGGCAACGGCATCAATGTCTATCGCGCCGACAATGTGCTGATTGCCAACAACACGCTGACCGGCTGCGCATTTTCGGCCATCCGTTCGAACAGCGGCACGGACGTGCAGATCATCGGCAACCAGTGTCACGACAGCGGCGAGACGGCGATCTATTCGGAGTTCTCGTTTCAGGGCGCCGTGGTGGCCAGCAATCTGATCGACGGTGCGGCCAACGGCATCTCCATCGCCAATTTCAACGAGGGCGGACGGCTGGCGACGGTGAGCGGCAACGTTATCCGCAACCTGTCGACGGAAGGTCCCTATGATCCCGACGGTTTCGGCTTTGGATGGGGCATCGGCGTTGAAGCCGATACGGCGGTGACCGGCAACGTGATCGACGAAGCGCCGCGCGCCGGTATCCTGATGGGCTGGGGCCCCTATCTTCGCGGCGTCGCCGCGACCGGAAACGTCATCCGAAACAGCGCGCTCGGCGTCGCCGTTTCCGTTGTCGACGGCGTCCAGGGTGTACTGATCAGCAACAATATCTTCCAGAACACCCTGCGCGGCGCCGTCGTCGGCCATCGCTGGAGCGAGCGGGTCACCGGCGATCTGACGCAGGACGGCGCGGAGCAATTCGACCAGTTGACCGTCAGTGGCAATGCTGTAGTCTAAACCGGGCCCACATTTGGTAACCTTGTGCAGGGTCGGGACGCAAAGGCCCTTACGACGTGAATCGAGGTTAGTAAATCTATCAACCTGTTTAAAGATATATTCTTTTACGATTCACGGAATGCATATTCAAGACAGGGCATCCGTCACGGCGATGGTGCCGACCTCGATGCGGTTCCAGTTCTTCAAGGTGCGGTTGGCCTGCGACAAGAGCGTCTCGCGCACGGACCCATCGACATCAAGAAACCGTGCCACCAGCGCCGTCACCATCGCATCCACCGCCCGCTTGGCGCCGTCCTCGCATTTCACCGCGATGGATATGCCTTCCTGCGGCAGGACCGCGCAGAAGACGCCCTCGGCGCCGGTTTTTGCAAAAATGCGGCCCGGCACGGTCTCCATGAGACGGGTGCAGGTTCGCCTGGTTCCGGCCACATAGTAAGGCTGTGCCATACACGCGTCGATCAGCCTTCGCGCCGCCCTGGCCCGAACGGACTCAAGACCGGTGCCCGCGTTCATCTTCGCAAACCCGGCGGCAAGCGAGGTCAACGGGATGGCGTAGGTCGGTATCGAGCAACCGTCCGTGCCGCAATTGTCGACGCCGAAATGCTCGCCCGTCAGATCGGCCATGATCTCGCGGAGCATTCCCTGAAGCGGGTGGTCATAGTTGATGTATCCTTTCGGATCGATCCCGAGATGGCACACCGCGCAGATAAAGCCTGCGTGTTTTCCCGAGCAGTTGTTGTGCAACTGGCTGGGCTCGCCGCCGGATCTGGCAAGATCGATCATCGCATCCTGGCTCATCGGCCAGTGACATCCGCACTCCAGCGCCCCCTCGTCCTTGCCGGCGGCCTTGAGCATGTCGGCCGCAAGCTCGGCATGCCTGGGCTCGCCGGAATGGGAGGCGCAGGCAAGGGCAAGCTCGCGATCCCCGAAACCGAGCGCGTCGGCGGCACCGCTTTCAACCAGAGCCAGCGCCTGCATGGCTTTGACCGCAGAGCGCGGAAACACCGGCTGATCGACGGTTCCGATCGAAAAGAGCACCGCGCCATCGGCAGCGACAACGACCGCGGAACCCCGGTGCCTGCTTTCGACACGCCCGCCCCTGGTGACTTCAACAACAATGGGATTGGTCATGAATTCGCCTCAAACTCTCACTCCATTTTCCATAGCGGGTGTCGGCTTTGCTGACAATCGCGGCAGGATGGGGCGGGTGCATTGCCGAAAAACGACCGACCGTGGATGGCTCGAAGCATCGGTGGACAACGGCCTCTGATTAAAGTGTAGTGACAATTGCCAATCCAACCCGGAGGAATACGCATGTACAGACTGACCGCTCTCTTTGGTGCTGTATTGCTTTCATTGAGCTCCGGCCTCGCGGCCGCACAGCAAACCGGCCAAGCGGTGCCCGCGGCGCCGAATATCTCTTACGAATATGTGCAGCAGGCCAGTTCGATGACGTTCGACGGGACGACGCTGACCCTGCAGGGTGTTGCGCCCTCCACCATCTTCTTCAGCGACCGGCCCTACCGGCTGACGGGACAGATGTCGACGGGCCAGTTCGCGGAACTGTGGAACTCGCCGGACGCAACCTTTTCCACCAATCCGCCGAATGCGGCTGTCTCATTCCTCGGCAATATCACGGATGCACCGGCCATTATCGAGTTGACCAGTGCGACAATGGACGGGGTTGAACTCAAATACGGGGTGAAGATCCTGTCGGGCAAGCTGCCGGAGGCTGCGGACAATGTGGCGCTTTTTGTCGATCACGGACCGAGGGCCGTCTCCGGTCATCCCGTCGGCTACTACCCCTATCATCCGATACCCGGCCCTTACTGCTATCACGCGCCACAGGCGCCGGAATGCCATTACCGCCCCTATCACCCATATTACCCGCCATATCCCTATCACCCGTACTACTATCCGGGCGCGGCCTTTGCGGCGGGCGCAGCGGTGGGTGCTGCCGCGGCAAATGCCAACCAGCAGCCGACATATATCTACCCGATCCCGTCAGGTCCGATCCCGGCGCACTGCTATATCAACAGCGCGCATACGCGGATGATCTGTTCGGTTCCAATCAACTAGCAAATTCTGTTTGTCTTTGGTGAGGGCCCGCCCGGCGGGCCCTTTTCATGTGTGGTTGCAGCGATCCAGCGCGGCTTCCCAGTTGAGCGCATGGCCGACAATTTTCTCCAGATCGTCATATTGCGGCGTCCAGTCGAGCCGCTGCTTGATGAGATCGGAATTGGCAACGATGCTCACCGCATCGCCCGGACGACGCCCGGCCAGCCTGACATCAAAATCGCTGCCGCTCACCTGTTTGACCATCTCAATGACCTCAAGCACGGACCGGCCCCGTCCGTAGCCGCAATTGGCGACCAGATTTTCTCCGGACGAGCGCAGATGCTCAAGCGCCAGATAGTGCGCCTCGACAAGGTCTGTGACGTGGATATAGTCGCGGATGCAGGTGCCGTCCGGCGTTTCGTAATCGGTGCCGAACACCTCCATGAAGGGGCGCTTGTTCAACGCTGCCTGCGTCGCCACTTTGATGAGATGAGTGGCATTCGGGGTCGACTGACCGCTCCTGCCATGCGGATCGGCCCCTGCGACGTTGAAGTAACGCAGACACGCGTAGCTGAGCGGATGCGCAGCCGCCGCATCGCGCAACATGATTTCGGTCATCAGCTTGGATGTGCCATAGGGCGACTCCGGGCTGACCGGCGCGTCTTCAGCGACAGGCGCCATCCCGTCGGGCGTTCCGTAAACGGCGGCGGTCGAGGAAAAGATGAAATGCGGCACACCGGCTTTGACGCAGGCTTCGATCAGGGCGCGCGATTTGACCGTGTTGTTGAGATAGTAGCCGAGCGGATCGGATACGGATTCAGGAACGACGATCGAGCCGGCGAAATGAAACACCGACTGGATTTTGTGGCGCTCAAGCAGCGGGCCGATGAACTCCGGATCGCCAATATCGCCGATATTCAAATTGGCCTCCGGCGGCACTGCCCAGTCGAAACCGGTCGAAAGGCGGTCGGCCACGACAACCTTCTCTCCGGCATCGAGCAGCCGCCAGACCATATGGCTGCCGATATAGCCGGCGCCGCCGGTTACGAGAACAGTCATCCATTCACTCCGCTGTCCGTGCCCCGAATCAACGCGCCTTGGTTAGCACAGGGGTCCGGCAGCGGCGAGAGGCTTCTCCAGCCTAGCGCACCCGTTCCATGATGGAGACGTAATTGGCGACGGCGGCGCCGCCCATGTTGAAGATGCCGCCCAAAGTCGCGCCGTCGATCTGGATGTCCCCGGCCTCGCCGCACAACTGCATGGCGGTCAGCGCGTGCATCGACACGCCGGTTGCGCCGATCGGATGGCCCTTGGCCTTCAGACCGCCGGACGGATTGACCGGCAGGCGACCGTCCCTGGCCGTCTCGCCCGACATGGCAACGGCACCGCCCTCACCGCGCCTGGCGAGGCCCATCGCCTCATATTCGATCAGTTCGGCGATGGTGAAACAGTCATGCGTTTCGACGAAGGACAGATCGTTCAGCGTCACACCGGCGCTTTTGAAGGCGCGTTTCCAGCCCTCTTCGCAGCCTTCGAAAAGCAGGATGTCGCGCTTCGACATGGGCAGGAAATCCTGCACATGTTCGGCTGCCCGGAACATCACGGCGCGCGGCGCATGCATGGCCGTTTCGAGATCGCTCAGCACGATCGCCGCCGCGCCATCGGAGACGAGCGAGCAGTCCGTGCGCTTCAATGGTCCGGCGACAAAGGGGTTTTTCTCGCTTTCGTTGCGGCAGAACTCATAACCGAGGTCCTTGCGCATCTGCGCATAGGGATTGCTGACGCCGTTCCTGTGATTCTTCGCCGCCAGCATCGCCAGCGCGTCGGACTGGTCTCCGTGGCGCTGGAAATAGGCGTGCGCGATCTTGCCGAAAACCCCGGCAAAGCCAGCCGGAATATCGCCGTCCTCCGGCAGATAGGACGCTCTTTTGAGGTTCTCCCCGATTTCGGGGCCCGGCGTCGTGGTCATCTGCTCGACGCCGACCACCAGAACGTTGCGCGCCTTGCCAGCCTTGATGGCATTCATGCCCTGATGGATCGCCGCCGATCCGGTGGCGCAGGCATTCTCAACCCGGGTCGCCGGCTTGAAGCGGAGACGATCATCGGCCTGGAGAACGAGGCTTGCGGTGAAATCCTGCTTGCTGAAGCCGGCATTGAAATGGCCCAGAACGATCTCATCGACGTCCTGCGGCTCCAGGCCCGCATGGTCCATCGCCTGCGAGGCAACGCCGACGATCAGGCTCTCGACCGTCTCGTCTTCATGTTTGCCGAATTTCGAATGGGCCCAACCGGTAATACATGCCGTCATAATCATCGCCTCCACCTTTTGCGCGGGGCCTCCCACAGCTTCGCATCAGTGCCGGTCATGCGCAGCACGTACTGGTGCGACCGGCGTGTTGACTGCTGCTCAGTCAACAATATTGTTCAAGGCTTAACAATTTCAAGGGATGCGCGCAACCGGTTTATTGCGGCGCACAGTTCATTGTGCGCCGCCAAAAATCAATAGCCGCTGATTGCCTTTACCTCGAGGAAGTCCTCCAGACCCCAGCGTCCGCCTTCGCGGCCGTTGCCGGACTGCTTGTAGCCGCCGAAGGGGCTGCCTGCGGGGCGTTGGGCGCCGTTGATCTGAACCATGCCCGCGCGCAAGCGCTTCGCCACGCGCCGGGCCTTGGCCTGATCCTGCGTCTGGACATAGGCGGCAAGCCCGTAAGGCGTGTCGTTGGCAATGGCGATGGCTTCCTCCTCGCTGTCGAAGGGGATCATCGCCAGAACCGGCCCGAATACCTCTTCGCGAGCAATGGTCATGTCGTTGGTCACGTCCGCGAAGACCGTCGGCCGGACGAAATATCCGCGATTGAGCCCGTCGGGGCGGCCGGGACCGCCGGCAACAACCCGGGCGCCCTCGTCGATCGCCTTGTTGATGAGGCCCTGCACTTTTTCAAACTGTGCTTCGCTGACAAGCGGCCCGATGTGGCGGCCCTCGCGCTGCGGGTCGCCGACCTCCACCTTGCCGGCATATTCTCCGGCGAGCGCGACCGCATCGTCGTAAACGGATCGCTGTACGAGCATGCGTGTCGGCGCGTTGCAGGACTGGCCGGTATTGCCCATGCAGCCGAACACACCCTGCTTGATGGCGATGTCGAGATCGGCATCGTCAAAAACGATGTTGGGGGATTTTCCACCGAGTTCGAGCGTGACGCGTTTGACGGTTTCGGCCGCCGCCCGCGACACGGCTTCGCCGACCACCGTTCCCTCGCCGTTGACGAGGTTGAAAACCCCTTTGGGGAAACCGGCCTCGTCGACCATCTCGGCAAAGACCATCGCCGAAAGCGGTGCGATCTCACTTGGTTTCAAAACGCATGTGCAACCGACCGCAAGCGCCGGAACGACCTTCAGGGCGATCTGGTTCACCGGCCAGTTCCACGGCGTGATCAGGCCGCACACACCGATCGGCTCGTGAACGATATGTTCGCCCTCGCCGTTGAAATCCTCTTCGAAATGATACTGCGACAACGCGTCAAGGAAGCCTTCGACATGGAAAGGTCCGGACCCGGCCTGGGCGCCGCGGGCAAGCGTGATCGGCGCGCCCATTTCCGCCGAGACGGCCTGCGCCATCTCTTCGTTGCGCGCATGCATGATGTCCAGAAGCTTCCCGATCAGCGCCTTTCGCTCGTCAAGGCTGGTCTTGCTGTATGTTTCGAACGCCGCCTGTGCCGCCGCGACGGCGCGATCAACGTCTGCCCCGGAGCCGAGCGATATGACCGCACAGGGTTCCTCGGTCGCCGGATTGATCACCTCGCACTCTTTGGGAGCCGCCGGGGCAACCCATTCTCCATCGATATAGAAATCCGTCTTCTTCAGCATGAATGCCTCCCGCGCTTGCAACATATCGGTGCACATGGATTAACCGGTTCGCCGCCAAAATCAATCGAACAAACGCCAATCGTTTTTGCTGAGACCGAACTATTTTCATGCCGGCGGCTGAAGTCGGGCGCATTGGCGAAAGAACGAGACCTGTTTCAGTTTTTTATTGAACAGCCGACCAATAAAAAATAGGATGACGGCAGAGACAAACCGTGGCCTTCGGCCCGTGCGGAGAACATCGCGATGCGCGACAGGCCCAACATCCTCATCATCATGGTCGATCAGCTGAACGGCACGCTGTTTCCTGACGGGCCGGCCGAGTGGCTTCACGCGCCCAATCTCAAGGCGCTGGCCGGGCAATCGGCGCGTTTCGCCAACAACTATACGGCCTCCCCTCTGTGCGCGCCGGGGCGGGCGTCCTTCATGTCGGGCCAGTTGCCGAGCCGGACGCGCGTTTACGACAACGCCGCCGAATTCGCCTCGGATGTACCGACCTTCGCCCATCACCTGCGCAAAGCCGGTTACTACACCTGCCTTTCAGGAAAGATGCACTTCGTCGGCCCGGATCAGTTGCACGGTTTCGAGGATCGCCTGACGACGGATATCTATCCGGCCGATTTTGGCTGGACGCCGGATTACCGCAAACCGGGCGAGCGGATCGACTGGTGGTATCACAATCTCGGCTCGGTCACCGGCGCCGGTGTCGCCGAAATCACCAATCAGATGGAATATGACGACGAGGTGGCGTTTCACGGCGTGCAGAAGCTCTATCAGCTTGCCCGTTCGGCCGATGACGAGGAAGCCCGCCCCTGGTGCCTGACCGTGTCCTTCACCCATCCGCACGACCCTTATGTAGCGCGGAAAAAATACTGGGACCTTTACGAGGACTGCCCGCATCTGGAGCCCGACGTCGCGCCCATCGCGTTCGAGGATCAGGACCCGCATTCGCAGCGCATCTATCTCGCAAACGACTATCGCAGCTTCGATATCACGAGCGAGCATGTCCGCCGGGCGCGGCGCGGCTATTTCGCCAATATCTCCTATCTCGACGACAAGGTCGGAGAACTGATCGACGTGCTCGAGACGACGCGCATGCGCGACGACACGGTGATCCTGTTCTGCTCCGACCACGGCGACATGCTCGGCGAGCGCGGCCTGTGGTTCAAGATGAGCTTCCTTGAAGGATCGGCACGCGTGCCGCTGATGATCAGCGGACCGGGGATCGACGCCTCGCGCATCGACGCGCCGGTTTCCAACCTCGACATTACGCCGACGCTCGCAGACCTTGCCGGCGCCGATCTGGAAGGTGTCGCTCCCTGGACCGACGGCGAGAGCCTTCTGCCGCTTGTTTCCGGCGCCGAGCGCATGTCTCCGGTCCTCATGGAATATGCGGCGGAGGGCTCCTATGCGCCGCTCGTCTGCATCCGGGACGGACAGTACAAATTTGTCCATTGCGAACTCGATCCGCCGCTGCTCTTCGATCTTGCAGCCGATCCGCAGGAACGCGCCAATCTGGCAGGCGGTCCTGATTACAAAGCCGTCCTGGACCGGCTGACAAAAGCCGTGCGCGCGCGATGGGATATGGATCGTTTCGATGCGGACGTGCGCGAAAGCCAGGCGCGGCGGTGGGTGGTCTACGAGGCGCTGCGCAACGGCGCCTACTACCCGTGGGACTACCACCCGCTGCAAAGGGCATCCGAGCGGTACATGCGCAACCACATGGACCTCAACGATCTGGAAGAAAAACAGCGCTACCCGCGCGGCGAATAGGAACCGGCCATGAAGGCACAACCCGAAGCATCACATTTCATCGACGGCGCCTTTGTCGAAGACACCGGCGGCGCGGTCATCGATTGCATCTATCCGGCGACGGGCGAGACAATCGCGCGGCTGCATTCGGCGACACCGGCGATCATCGAACAGGCCGTCTCGTCGGCCGTGGAAGGCCAGAAGGTCTGGGCGGCCATGACCGGGACGGAACGCGGCCGGGTTCTGCGCCGTGCCGCCGATATCATTCGCGAGCGCAACCATTCGCTCTCCGAACTCGAAACCTACGACACCGGCAAACCGCTGCAGGAGACGCTTGTCGCGGATGCAACCTCGGGCGCCGACGCGCTTGAATATTTCGGCGGGCTGGCGGCGGCGATCAATGGCGAATATATCGATCTCGGCGGCGATTTCGTCTATACGCGGCGCGAGCCGCTGGGCCTTTGCGTCGGCATCGGCGCATGGAACTACCCGACACAGATCGCCTGCTGGAAGGGCGCGCCGGCGCTGGCCTGCGGCAATGCCATGATCTTCAAGCCATCGGAGACCACGCCCCTCTGCGCGCTGGAAGTCGCCAGCATCCTGCATGAGGCCGGCCTGCCGGCCGGTGTCTACAATGTGGTTCAGGGCTACGGCGATGTCGGCGCGGCGCTGACCACGCATCCGCTGGTCGACAAGGTCTCGCTGACCGGATCCGTGCCCACCGGCCAGAAGGTCATGGAAGCGGCCGCGGCCGGCATTCGCCACGTCACCATGGAACTCGGCGGCAAATCACCGCTGATTGTCTTTGACGATGCCGATGTGGAGGATGCGGTCGGCGGCGCCCTGCTGGGTAATTTCTATTCCAGCGGCCAGGTCTGCTCGAACGGCACGAGGGTCTTCGTGCAGGAAGACATGATGAGCGCGTTCACGGAGCGCCTTATCGCACGCACCGAGGCCATCAGGATCGGCGATCCGCAGGACGAGGCAACCCAGATGGGGCCGCTCGTCAGCGCCGCGCAGCGCGACAAGGTCATGGAGTATATCGGGATCGGCCAGGCCGAGGGCGCCAATCTCGCCTCAGGCGGCGGGCAGTTGCAGCTTCAGGGCATGGAAAACGGCTTCTTTGTCGAGCCGACCATCTTCACCGGCGTCAGCGACGATATGCGCATCGCCCGCGAGGAAATCTTCGGGCCGGTGATGAGCGTTCTGACCTTCAAGGACGAGGATGAGGTCATCGCCCGCGCCAATGACACGGAATTTGGCCTTTCCGCTGGCGTCTTTACCCGGGATCTGTCGCGCGCGCACCGCGTGATCGCCCGGCTCAAGGCGGGAAGCTGCTGGATCAACACCTACAATCTTGCGCCGGTCGAAGCGCCCTTCGGCGGTTACAAGAAATCCGGCGTCGGGCGCGAGAACTCACGCGCGGCCATCGAATATTACAGTCAGATCAAGAGCGTCTACGTGGCGACCGGCCCCGTCGACAGCCCCTATTAGCGACAGCGGACAGGTAAAATGCAGGCGGATTTCATCATCATCGGTTCCGGCTCCGCCGGTTCTGCCATGGCGAACCGGTTGTCTGAGGATCCGAAAAATTCGGTGATCGTCATCGAATATGGCGGCAGCGATGTCGGGCCCTTCATCCAGATGCCGGCGGCCCTGTCCTACCCGATGAATATGGGCATTTACGACTGGGGCTACCGGACCGAGCCGGAGCCGCATCTGGGCGGCCGCGTGCTTGCGGCGCCGCGCGGCAAGGTGATCGGCGGCTCGTCGTCGATCAACGGCATGGTCTATGTGCGCGGCCATGCGGAGGATTTCGACACATGGCAGGAGGAAGGCGCCGACGGCTGGTCCTATGCCGATGTCCTGCCCTATTTCCAGAGGATGGAGAGCGCGCACGGCGGCCAGAACGGCTGGCGTGGCCATTCAGGTCCGCTCCATGTCAAACGCGGCAGGCGCAACAACCCGCTCTTCCAGGCATTTATAGAGGCCGGCGCCCAGGCCGGCTTCGAATTGACCGAAGATTACAATGGCGAGAAGCAGGAAGGCTTCGGCCCGATGGAGCAGACCATCTACCGCGGCAAGCGGTGGTCCGCGGCAAACGCCTATCTGAAACCGGCGCTGAAACGCCCGAATCTTCGCCTGATCAAGGGGCTGGCGCTGCGCGTCGTCATTGAAAACGGCCGGGCGAGCGGTGTCGAGATACGGCGCAACGGCAAGCCCGAGATCATCCGTGCCGACCGCGAGGTGATCATTGCCGCATCGGCGTTCAATTCGCCGAAACTGCTGATGCTCTCCGGCATCGGTCCGGCGGAACACCTGAAGGAACACGGCATCGAGGTCGTCGCCGATCGGCCAGGCGTCGGACAGAATCTGCAGGACCACCTCGAGCTTTATGTCCAGCAGGAATGCACCCAGCCGATCACGCTCTATTCCAAGATGAACCTCATATCCAAAGGGCTCATCGGCGCCGAATGGCTGTTCTTCAAGTCCGGCATCGGGGCGACCAACCATTTCGAGGCCGCGGCGTTCCTGCGCTCGCGGCCGGGGGTACGATATCCCGATATTCAGTATCATTTTCTGCCGGTGGCGATCCGCTA